>JAAFJW010000024.1 GCA_013298995.1 Sphingobacteriales bacterium
CAGGCTTCTACCCTATTTTTGGTAGCCGTGTTTGGTGTCGGTTTGGTTGCCCTATGGCAGCTATTTTAGGTATTTTTCAACGCTTTAAATCCAAGTTTCGCATCACTACCAATGGTGGCCAATGTATATCGTGTGGCAACTGCTCTACCTATTGCGAAATGGGGATTGATGTGCGGGCTTATGCCCAAAAAGGCGAAAACATTATCCGGGCCAGTTGTGTAGGCTGTGGAATATGCTCGGCAGTATGCCCACGTGGTGTATTAAAACTAGAAAACTTAGACGAAAAAGGTAGATTTGAAGGCTATACCAAACCCGAAATCAAATAAAATGATTGAACCAAAAGTTTACGTTATTATACCTGCTTATAACGAAGAAGCATCTATCGCCAAAGTAATAGCCCATATACCGCAAAATATTGTAAGCGAAATTATTGTATGTAACAATAACTCACACGATAATACCGCCCACATAGCCCATAAGGCTGGTGCAAGCGTAGTTTTTGAAGCCAAAGCTGGCTATGGAAACGCCTGCCTAAAAGGCATATCTTACCTAAAAAATAAAGCCCAAGCCAATGATATTGTAGTATTTATGGATGCCGATTTCTCGGATTATCCCGAAGATATTATAAAAATTATTGCTCCACTGCAAGCTGATACCGCCCAATTGGTTATTGGCTCACGCAGTTTAGGCAAGCGAGAACAAGGAGCGATGACAGTGCCACAAATATTTGGTAATTGGCTAGCTACGCACCTTATTTACATTTTTTACAAGGTTAAATTTACCGACCTTGGCCCCTTTAGAGCCATAAAATGGATAAACCTATTGGCACTAAATATGCAAGATAAAACCTACGGCTGGACGGTAGAAATGCAAATAAAAGCCGCAAAACAAAAAATGATTTGCTTAGAAGTACCCGTAAATTACCGCAAACGCATTGGTACAAGTAAAATTTCGGGGACTATTAAAGGCGTAATCATGGCGGGCTACAAAATCATTTTTACCATATTTAAAAATATTTAGCTTTGCGCTGATATGTTGTGGCCTTACCTTGTTTTATATGTTTATATTTTTACGCTTTCGCTGATTTTAATTTTTAGTATTGGCCAAGCGTATTTGATATATTTTTACCTTCAAAAAAAACCACAAACACCTATTATTCAAAACCAAAATCTTACCCAACTCCCAATAATAACCATACAATTACCCATATATAACGAAATGTATGTGGTAGCACAGCTGATAGATGCGGTATGCGCTATTAATTATCCCATCCAAAAATTAGAAATACAGGTACTGGACGATTCGGACGATGAATGCTACACCCTAGTACAACAATTGGTACAAACCAAACAAGCCCAAGGGTATAACATACAGCACATTAGCCGTAAAATAAATACTGGCTTTAAAGCGGGAGCATTGCAACATGGTTTACAGTTGGCCAAGGGCGAGTTTATCGCTATTTTTGATGCCGATTTTATCCCCGAAAGGGAATTTTTAAACCAGCTTTTACCCTATTTTACACCCAATGTAGGCATGGTACAAAGCCGATGGGAGCATATTAACCCCAATTATTCGTTGCTTACACAAGTACAAGCATTTGCATTAGATGGGCATTTTACCATCGAGCAAAGTGGCCGAAACAAGGCTGGCCTGTTTATAAATTTTAACGGTACGGCTGGTATATGGCGCAAAACCTGTATTATAGATGCGGGTGGCTGGCAACACGATACCCTTACCGAAGATTTGGATTTAAGCTACCGAGCGCAACTAAAAGGCTGGAAATTACAATATATCGAAACCCTAAGCACCCCAGCCCAACTGCCCGCTACACTTAATGCTTTTAAATCGCAACAGCACCGCTGGACTAAGGGTGCCATCGAAACATCTAAAAAAATGTTGCTGCCTATTTGGAAAAACAAGCAATTATCGTTTAAAATAAAACTATTTGCCACCTTGCATTTATGCAGTTCGTATAATTTTTTACTAGCTTTTATAAGTATTTTATTGAGTGTACCCGTTTTATATATCAAAAACCAACAGGTTATCAAGCCTTTTTATTTTGAATTTATTTCGGTTTTTTTGGTGGGATTTTTGGTGCTATTTGTATTTTATAGCGTTTCATTTTTCTCGAAACGGAAAGGTATAAAATATTTTGCGGCCTTGTTTCCTGCTTTTGTTTCGATGGCTATGGCCATGAGTTTCCATAATTCGCTGGCTGTACTGGAAGGTATATTTGGTTTTAAGTCGCCTTTTATCCGTACGCCCAAGTTTAATATCCACAGTATTACACATAATAAATATGTAAACCAACATATTCACTTTACTTTTTATATAGAGTTAATTTTAGGTTTTTACTTTTTAGCGGCTATTTATTTAAGTTTTTATTACCATGATTTTGGCTTGTTGCCTTTTCATACCATGCTGTGTTTTGGCTTTTTTAGCTTGGTGTATTATAGCTTAAAGCATAGGTTTAGGATGAGTTGATGATGTGGAAGTAGCCGTAAAATTATTGCTTGGGATTATTTAAAATCATGGTTTTTATTTGTAGCCTTATAGTATTGTGAGCGAAATTTTGCGTCCAAGTCCTTGCTCTAAAAGTTTATAGAGTGTCGAAAGTTGAATGTCGCTATGTCCATTTTCAATTCTTGAGATAAAACTTCTTTTAGTCCCTGTTTTTTCGGCCAGTTGCTCTTGAGTCATCAAAGCAAGCCGTCTTTCTTCTTTGATAACTTCCCCAATCGCAGATGCTTTAGCTTTTATTTCAAAGTAAGTACGTTTACTTGTTCCAACTTGTCCATAACGGCTGTCGGGGTGTTCATCGAACGTAGTTATAGTATTATTTTTTGGATTTTTTGTTTTCATTTTGTTTTTGTTTTAATTTTTCACTTGAGTTCGGGTTTAAATTTTTGCAATTACCTTTTATTTATGTTGTTGTTTTAGAGCATTAAGGATTGCAACGGCCTGCCTACGCAGGCAGGCATCTTTTTTTTACACTTACACTTACACTTACCAAGTTTTAAAAACTTGGTAAGTGTAAAAAAAAAGATACAGTGGATAAGCCTGTTAAAACGCCCAAATTATAATTTTACTAAAAAAATAAAAATTTATAACTCATCGTAACTAGAATTAAAAAAAAAATTTACTAAAAAAATAAAAATTTATAACTCATCGTAATTAGAATTAAAAAAAGCGAAACGTAAATGATTACGTTTCGCTTTTAAAATTCGCAATTAATAAAATTTAGTATTTCAGTATTTTAAAATCGGTACGTCTATTGGCTTGGTGTTCGTCATCGGTACATTCTATATCGTTTTTACATTTGTTTATCAATAGTTTTTCGCCGTAGCCTTTGGCTTTAATTCGTTTTGCACTAATACCACGCTCAACTATATAATTTACTGCCGATGCTGCTCGTCGTTGAGATAGCGCAAGGTTGTAGTTATCTTTGGCTCGGCTATCGGTATGCGAGCGAAGTTCTATTTTTAGGGTTGGGTTGTCTAACATTGTTTGTACTAAACCATCTAATACATTTGCGGCATCGGGTCTGATATTATCTTTATCAAAATCGTAGTAAATATTGGGAAGGTTAATTATTTTACCTATTTCAAACAACGAATCTAGGCTTAAATCAACAGTAAATATTTGAGATTTTTTTAAGCCTTTGGTACTTATTAAAACCGAATCGGATTGGAATTTTTGTTTTTTAGCTATTAGGGCATAATCAATCTCGGGTTTTAAATCAAATAAATAGCTGCCATCGGGGTTAGTTTTAACGTTATCAATTATTTTAACACCGTTTTCGTACAGCGAAACTGTGGTACCAGGCAGCGAAACCGTGGTTGGTTTTTTTAATATTTTACCCTTTACGGCAAATACTGGTGGTCGTTCTTTAATAAAAGTGAAGGCAAAAATATCGTCGCTGCCATAGCCTGCAATACGGTTTGATGAAAAGTAACCGTTGGTAGTATCAGCGGCTATGTTGTAAATTGATAACCCAAAATCATCGCCTGATGAGTTTATTGGGTATTTAAGGTTGCTTACATTTACCCAATTGGTTTTATTACCTGTGGCTTTAAATATATCTAAACCGCCCATGCCTATATGGCCATTGCTTGCAAAAAACAAAGTGTCGGCAGTAATTGTTGGAAACATTTCGTTAGCAATTGTGTTTACAGCGTTTCCAGCATTTTGTGGTTTATCCCACTTTCCATCGCTTGTTAAATTGCTAAACCAAATATCGGTACCACCAAAACCACCCGGCATATCTGATGTAAAATATAATGTTTGCTCGTTGCTACTTAAAGCGGCCTGCCCTACCGAGTATAATTTTACATTGTTATAAGCAAACGGTTGGGAGGTATATTTGCCAGCATTTAGGCTGTAAATATATAGCTCGAGGTTGTTGTTTCTAAATCTTAATTTATTTTCTTTTAATTTTTTTCCTTTTTTTCCTTCGTAATTGGTAGTAACAAAAAATTTATCGCCCGCTTTATTGGTAACTAAAGGGCCTATATGGTATTTCTCTTTATTATAAATGGCACTATCTAATTTCGGGTTATTTATCGAAAAATTATCCGTTACATCGGCTTTATAAATCCTTAAAAACGAGTTACCTGTACGTTTATATTGGTCTTTTTTTGATATTGGCTTTGCTTCGGTAACAAAATATGCTTTTTTGTTATTGGCAAAAAGCCCAAAGTTTGATAGGTTGGTATTTACCGCATTTTGGTTTACTATTTTGTGGCTTGTGGGCTTAGCCATCCAAGTAATTGCCGAGTCGCACCCTATTAAATCAATTATAACCGATGCGGTATCTTTGGATGCAACAATATAATCGATAAAAACTTGTTTGGCTTGTAAATACTTTGCGTTTGATTTAAGTACCATTGCATAAGGTTTAAGTATTTCGGCACTGTTTTGGGTAAGTAGGGTTAGCTGTTCGTAAATTTTTTCGGCAGTTTGGGTATTGTTTAATTTTACATAACAATTGGCCAAGCGGGTTAAATTTCTAACCTTAAATACCTTGTTTTGCGCAAGCTGAGCGTACATTTCGCTCGCATCTTTATAATTGTATGATGCGTAGGCTTTATCGGCTTTCTTTTGCAAATTATCACCGTCTTGACTATAAAGCTGGGTTATATTTGCTATAAAAAGTAAGCATGTTAAAATATGGGTAAAGTATTTTTTGTTCATTTTATGGATGTTAAAAAAATTAAATAAAATAATTTGCTTTAGTTAAAAGAAACGAGGGCTTAAAATACGTTGGTTTTTACTTGGTAATGTTAAACCAATGGTAAGTTCGTGTGAACCACTTTGTTGATTACCGAGTGCACTAAGGGTATAATCATACGAGTAGCCTACCCTTAACTCATCGGTAACAAAAAGTTGTAGCACACCCGATATTGCGTTTAAACTGCTTAAAGATTGCCCTTGGCTATATTTTTGGGCCTTAATATTTAAGTCTGTACGGTACGATGCACCCACCCAAAACTTATCTTTAAAAATAAACATGGTATTCACATCAATACTTGTGGGCCCTCTAAAATCTTCTTTAACCAATACACTTGGGCGTAATTTTAATTCTTCGTTTAGGCTATGTAAGGTTCCTATTATTAGGTAAAGGTTACGTTTTCTTTTAATGTTGTTATAGGTTATTGAGTTAATATCTATATTATTATTACCTATACCGCCCGAAAACAAATCGGTTAGCGATAAGCCTGCGTAAAATTTAGAAGTATTGTAATAAACACCCATACGGGCATCGGGTACAAAATTGCTAAACTGCGATGAAGGTACACTTGGGTCGTTTTTTATTACTGGATTTAAGATGCCTCCATCTAAGCTGTAATTAGTTACGCCCACGCCTAAACCAAAACTTAAACGTTTGGTATCAAAAGCATCCAGTTGTAAGCGATATGCGTAGTTTAAATAACCCGATACCGATGATTGTGGCCCAAGTTTATCGCCAGTTAATTGGAAACCTATACCCATTTTTTTATTTTCGGGATCAATAATACCATCTATTGATAGTGAGCCTGTTTTAGGTGCCCCATCTATCCCAACCCATTGGGTACGTAAGCCCGATTGTATAAACCACTCTTCTTTATACCCTGCATAAGCAGGGTTTACGCTTAAAGCGTTAAACATATATTGTGTGAACTGTATGTTTTGTTGCCCACTTGCAGTTTTATAGCCCGCAATGCTAATAAGAATGATGAGTATATTTTTTTTAAAATTTCGCATTTTTAATATTTCTTAATATAACATATTTTGATTGAAAAACAAATTAAAGTTTGATAAGCACCCAACCTTTTAAAACTTTAGATTCGGTTAAGGTTTTTAACTTAATAATGTAGTAATACGTTCCTTCGTTTAAACCCTGGGCAAGCCATTGATTTTGGTAATTTAGGTTTTTATACACTTGGCCTCCCCATCTGTTATATATCTCTATTGCTACATTTGTATAATTACTAATCCCTACAATTTCAAAGGTATCGTTTATACCATCGCCATTAGGTGTAAATACGTTAGGGATAAATAAACCATCAACCGTAATTTTTACCGTTGCAATGTTAGTTTTATTGCCATTTTCATCTTTTACGGTATAAGTAAATTCATCTGTACCTGCAAAATTAGGATTAGGTGTGTAGGTAAATGTACCGTCTTTATTATCTATTACTTTACCATTTGTGGGGTTTGTAAACTCAACCGTGTTTACATCTAATGGCGAGCCATCGGGTAAATCGTTAGTTATAATATTAAATTTTACCTCTTTATCTATTTCGGTTTTGGCATTATCATCTACTGCAACTGGTGCGGTTGGTGCTATTTCAATAGTAACTATGGCTGTGTTGCTTGTTAATTTATTATCATCTTTAACGGTGTAATTAAATGTAAACTTGCCAATAAATGAGGGGCTAGCACTGGGTACGGTATATGTAATTACACCAGCAGTATTTTTTACAATTGTACCATTGGCTGATAATAAATTTGTTGGTTCAATTGATTTAATATTTATTGGGCTGCTAACACCTTTAACATAAGGCGTAAAATTAATAACTGTATTTTTTATACCTTGTTTAATTTTAATTGTAAAATTATCAGCAACTGGAGGTTTAGGTAAATTTGTTATAGTTGAGCCTACTACACCACTACCATCTGTTGATGTTGCGGTTACAGGCTGTCCTTTAGGGTTTGTACCTGTTGCAGTTGCTGTATTAGATACTTTACCATTTATTACATCTGCTGGGGTAATTTTATAGGTTGCTGTATAGGCAACATTATTAAACGCCCCTGGTGCAAGGCTCGCAATAGGGCTTCCTGTTAAGGTTACATTTGGTACAAGGTCGGCTATTGAAATAGCTGAAATAGTTAGGTTACCCGTATTTTTTACTTCAAAACTATATGTAATTATATCGTCTAATAAAAAAGCACCGCCGATACCAGAACCTACGTTTTTAACTTTCTTAATTAAGGAAATTGTACTAACAGGTGCAATAACAACTGGCGAAAAACAACTATACGCTGGGTTATCACTTGTTAAAGTAGCTACAACATCTTCATCTTTAGGGTTTTTACCTTTAGCATTTGCTGTAAAACTTACCAACCCATTATTTACATCATTTTGTGTGATAATGTAACTTACTTTTACAGAGGTATTGTTTTCTTTTGGTAAGAGTTTATCAATTTTTCCTATTTCGTTATTGTTACCGTCTGTAATAATAATATTAGTAATTGTAACGTCTGCTGTGTTAGTAACTTGGAAAGTGTATTCTATTTTATCACCCGTATCGGTAAATTTGTTATTGTTAACATCTACTACCACACAGTTTTTGCCAAGTGTAATGCTAGCTTTTGTTGGAAAAACAATTACTGTTGGTGTATCGTTTGTGGTACTTGTTCCCGATACATCGGTTACTGGATTGTTTAATGGATCTCGGCCTTCGGCGGTGGCGGTATTGCTTACTGTACCTGCATTTAGGTCGGCTAGCGTTAAGGTATATACGGCTGTTAATGTACCGCTTTGGCCTGGCAATAAAGTGGCTGGTGTTATTTGTGCATTGTTTAGGCTTACCCTTACATCGGTAATACCTATATTACTTACCGTTACATTACCTGTATTGCTTACGTTAAAGGTATAGGTTATTGTTTCCCCTACTTGTGCAAAACCATCGCCATTGCTATCGTTAAATACAGCGGTTTTAACTAATGCTATTTTTGGGTTTTGTGTTACTGGTGTTACCGTTGGTGTATCGTTTGTGGTGCTTGTTCCCGATACATCGGTTACTGGATTGTTTAATGGATCACGGCCTTCGGCGGTGGCGGTATTGCTTACTGTACCTGCATTTAGGTCGGCTAGCGTTAAGGTATATACGGCTGTTAATGTACCGCTTTGGCCTGGCAATAAAGTGGCTGGTGTTATTTGTGCATTGTTTAGGCTTACCCTTACATCGGTAATACCTATATTACTTACCGTTACATTACCTGTATTGCTTACGTTAAAGGTATAGGTTATTGTTTCCCCTACTTGTGCAAAACCATCGCCATTGCTATCGTTAAATACAGCGGTTTTAACTAATGCTATTTTTGGGTTTTTTATAATTTCAGTAATGGTACAGGTAGGGCAAGTGGGATCGGTAATAGTGGTTGGATTACCGTTTTCCGACTCGGCTGATACTGGGGCATCTTGCGCATTTGTACCATTGGCTGTTGCTTTATTTGATACAAAACCTTTTAAAATATCAGCTAAGGTAATGGTATATGTGCTTGTAGATGTTAGTACACCTACTTGGCCTGGCGCAAGTGTAGATGGCGTAATTGCTGCGTTTACCAACGCAATTTTAGGGTCGGTAATACCTATATTTTTTACTGAAACTGTACCCGTATTGGTAACCGTAAAAGTATATTCGATTTTATCGCCTACATCAGTAAAGCCATTATTATTTACATCAATAATTTTACTGGTTTTAACTAATTTTATTTTTAATACAGGGAAAATAACAATTGCGTTTGAAGTAGCATTTATGTTTTTATTTGTAATAGGCTCTAAAGCGGTAGCTGTTGCTGTATTTAACACTTGGCCAGCAAGTATATCGGCAGGGGTAATGGTGTAAATATTGGGTACAATTGTTAACAATCCTGTTTCACCAGGTTTAAGTGGATTGGGTAATATGGCTGCGTTTGCTAAACCTATTTTAGGGTCGCTTACGGTTACATTAATTACATTTACATTACCCGTATTGGTAACACTAAAACTGTATGTAATGGTTTCGCCAGCTTGTGCTAGGCCATCGTTATTGGTATCGTTAAATACTGCAGTTTTGGTTAACGTTATGGAAGGGGTGTAAGCAACTACAATGGTTGCAGTTATAGGGTCGGAGTAAACCCCATCGGCAGTTTTTAATACATAAGTGTAAACGTAAGTATTAGGTACTATTTGGCTAGGTGGAAATATAAAGGTAATATCTCCATTAGGGTTTGCTACTATAGTTGCATCGGCTGGATTCGAAAAAGTTTCGGCTGGTACAGCTAATGTGCCACTAATACCATCGTTAGCTAAAACATTTATGGTTACTGATGGCACTTCAGCATCTAATATTTTTACATCATTAACACCCACAGGTTTAACCACTAATTTAATTAAGGCCACATTACTTTCGATACCTCCTCTATCTTTAACTGTATAAGATATTACAGGAGCTACGCCCAAAAAATTATTAACAGGTACAAAACTTACTTTACCCGAAGCATCTACCATAAACTCGCCTTTACCGGCTAAAGTTACAGTAGTTTTTTTTAACCCATCTAAAGGGTCTATCAGTAAAATAGTTGTTTTATCAATAGTTTGATTTCCATCGGGGTCGTTATCATTTGCAATCAAATTACAATCAACAACAGGTGTGTTAATTGGGGTCGATATTTCGTCATTTGAGGCTACTGGCGTCCTATTTAAGCCAAAGTTAACACCAAAAATATCGGTTCCGCCAGCAGCGGTTTGCGTTACAATAGATATTTGCATATTGGGCAAACCGGGTTCAATACCAAGGGGTAAGTTACCTATACTGCCATAACTTTCACCTGCTAAGTTCCACCCCAAAGGTAAATTAGGAACAATCGAAGCTAAGGGTGTGCCATTGCTATAATTGTTTCGCGATATAGCTACATTATAACTGCCTTTATATAAATTTTCAAATTTGTAACTCCCGCCTAATGAAAACACAGATTTTGAAATTACCGTATTAGTATTATCTATTAAATAAGCGTTTAGTGCAATACCTTCAATGATACCTACACCTGTACCAAAAATAATTCCATCAACTATGCCATTACCATCTACAAACACGCTCCCCGAAATAGTGATGCCTGCAATATTTTTTTCGGTAAATGTTTCTGTTTCACCATCAATACCTAGGCTTGTACTTCTTTCATCGATACTTGTGGTTAACACATCATCAATAAGTGTGGTGGATGTGGTAGTAAATTTAATTTTTAAATTCCCTATTACTAATTTATTAATAAAGCTAGCATTCGGATAATTTATATTTACTTTAAAATTTACGGCATTGGCGGGTATGTTAGTTACCACAGCTTCATCTGTGGTGTAAAAGCCGTTGTTATCAAAATCAACCCAAACGTATGATTTAACAGCCGTATTTTTAGTATTGCTTACTAGGTAAGAAAATACATAGTCCGATGTTTGGTTAACCTTTAAATTAGGCACCACCAATGGGTTAATTACTATCGGAAAAACAACACCATTAATATGTAACGGGTTTTTCGAATATACTTTTTTTACAGTTGGGCTATTAACAGGCCTTGCAACATTTACTAATTTTGCCCTATTTAGGCTACCAGCATAAATAGTATTTACACCTAAAAAACAAAAAATAAGCGTAAATAGCAATATAATGCAAGGGTAATTTTTTTTCATATTTTATAATATTGTTAATTATTAGGAATATTTTGATAGCAATTACTTGGGTTTTTATGCTAAAAAATGTGTTCTTTTAAAATTGGTACTTATAAAAAATATACACCCAAGTTGTAACATGTAATTTTAGTATAAATTAAGTTAAAAAAAAATAAATAAAATATTAATTTTATAAAATTAACTAAAAACCTAATAAACAGTATTATAATGTTTGGTGTATTTGTTTTTAATCCTACAATATGAGGGATGTTTTCTACAATTTTATTTTTTGTTTTTTTGGTGCTTTTTGTTAAAAACTTACGTTTTCTTCTTTTTTTTCTATCACGGCAAAATATTTTGAAATTATTTCGCCTAAAAAATTAGATTTTTTAACTAAACATTACCGAATAAATTATAGGCAATTTATTAATAAAAGCAGTATTAATTTAACTATAAAGTTTTGGTGCAAGGTAAACCCGCATTAGAAAGCACCAGCCTGCGTACCTAAACCCGACAGTAGCGGATACCGGCCTTGCGCCTAAGGCCTTGTGCAGTATAAGCGGATGGCGGAGCTAGCTGATGTGATGAAATGCTAGCCTTGGTTTTTCAAAAAAAAACTACCGCTCTTAAAATTTTAGGTAATAACTAAACTTTCGGAGTTGAATATCGGTATGTTAAATGCCTATTTTCTATCTAAAGCATTCGATTTAATATTGTATTTCACTTATTATTATAAATCCATAAAATTTATACGCCCAAATTCGTGTATTCGTGGCTATTAAATTACGAGGCTAAAAATGTAAAGGCTTCGCCTTTATTTATTTGCCACCAATTCACGAATGTTGTTGGCAAAAAAAATTCTAAAACGCTATTTATCTGTTTGTTTAAGCCTTATATCAAATTTTTATTTGTGCCGAAACTTTAGGTAATAATTATTTTAACCAAGCTAGCCAAGTAACTTTCATCAACAGCTGCACCCAAGCCTGGTTGTGTAGGTAAAGTTATCTCCCCAACTGGGTTATATGTAATGCCGCCTAGCACAGGGTTATGTTGTAACATTAAGGGGCTATCAAAATCGCAGTGTATTATTGCCTGCTTGCTTACCAGTGCCACATGTGCCGATGCTGTAAAAGCCAACCGGGATTCTAAAAAACCACCTACTTGCAGGCCTATATTTGCATCATCGGCCAAAGCCATAATTTTTAATGCTTTAAATATTCCGCCCGATTTTCCCAACTTAATATTTATCATATCACAAGCCTTTATATCCATTAAGCGTTTGGCATCGTGGTGGTCGCAGCAACTTTCATCGGCCATAATGGGTATGGGGCTTTGTTGCCTTATTGCGGGCAAATCCATAAAATGGTATCTGGCAATAGGCTCTTCGCAATGTTGGATATTAAACGGAGCCAATTCATTTAGTATTTCTACAGCCTCGTTTGTATCCCAGCCTTGGTTGGCATCTATCCTTATGGGGATTTTATACCCCACGGCATTGCGTATAGAGTGCATACGCTGCACATCTATTTGCTTGCCCTGCCCCAGTTTAACCTTAATAACCCTAAAACCATTGGCCACTACGGCAAGTGCATCGCTAGCCATTTTATCGGGCTGGGCCATGCTTATAGTATAATCGCTAAGCAGTGTTTTAGCGTTATTGCCACCCAAAAAAGCATATAAAGGTAGCCGAGCGTGTTGTGCTGCAATATCGTAAAGTGCTATATCAAAAGCACTTTTTATACTATTATTTCCAAATATCACAGCGTCCATTAAAGCTGTACATTGTGCTATATCTAATGGGTTGCTACCTATTAGTACTTTGGCCAAGTATTGTGCAACAATAAAAGCAGATTGCATACTTTCGCCATTAATGGTTTTAAAGGGGCTACACTCGCCAAAACCCAAGTATCCGCTATCGGTATTTATTGTAACAATTACGTTTTCGGCAATAGTTAATACCCCCAACGAAATTATAAAAGGCTGTTTTAAAGCTATGGGCGATTGGTAAATAGTGATTTTGGTAATTTTCATTTTCGGTTTTTTATAAAATATTGAAGTTTCTGAGGATTAAAACATATTTAGAATAGGTTAATTTAGAGCCTATAAATGTTGTTATAATTAGCATTTTTTTAAAATTAGCTGGGTATAAAAGCAATAGGCTTTGCGTAAATCTTTGTGTTCTTTGCGCTAAAGCGTAAAATTATTTTAACCGCAAAGAACGCAAAGCAAAAAGCGCAAAGAACACAAAGCCAGTTTTAAGCACCACCAGTAAATAAATCAGGTTAAAATTACCTCTTTTTTACCTCCGAAAGTTTAGATTTTAACTCAAAACAACATAATAACAAATTTATTTACCCAAATAAAGTATAAGTTTTGCTCTTTTGTTGAAAAAATAATGCACCATTTGTAAAAAATTATACCTACGTTGCATTACATAACCGAAAAATAATAGACCATTTACAAAAAACACATACATTTAATTATCAATATTTTAAATAAAAAAAACTTATACTTTAATATATTTTTTGATTGCTAGTAGATAAATGATTTCACAAATAAGAAATAAATAACAAAAATTTAATATAAAATACTTGCAAGTTATGTAACATTTTTGTTACAATTGTAATATACAAATCAAACTAATTAATAAAATCGCCAAAAATTAAAACTAAAAATTATGAAAAAATTACTCGTTTTTATGTCGGCATTACTTAGCTGTTACCTAAGTGTTGCACAGGTGCATTATTCGTTCTCGTCAAGTTCGGGGACGTATAGCAGTTTAAGTGGTGGCACTACAGCACCGCTAGTAGCAGCTTACCCAAGTGTTAAAACTTTATTGGACGAATCGTTTGCAAATAACATTCCTATAGGGTTTGTATTTCAATACAATGGTATCAATTACAGTTCCATTCACTTAAACGCTAATGGCTTTGCCTCTTTAGGTTCACCATTTTTGAGCAGTAGTACCATTAATCCTTCGTACGAGTTAAACGACTTGCGGGCAGGAAGTGGATATAAAGGAGCCTCGAGGCCTTTCCTTGCACCTTTTTGGGATAACTTATTACTTAACTCGGCAAGCGATATTACCTACAAAACCGAAAACGCAGCACCTAACAGGGTTTTTACAGCACAGTGGAACAACTGTATTTGGCAAAGCGGCTCAGGTGCAATATCGTTTCAGATTAAACTGTACGAAACTACCAACGTAATTGATTTTGTATATAAACCAGAGGCCGATGCTGGTGGGGCTAATAAATCCGCATCAATTGGTATAACCTCCGAAAAAAGTAGAAAAACTTTATTCGAGCTAGATTCAATGAGTTTTGTATCATTAAAATCTACCACAGCATTGCCACTAACAAGTATCCTAACAGAAACCGATGATATAAGTACCAAACCTGCCTCAGGGCAAATTTATAAATTTACACCCATTGCATGTATGCCACCATCAGGCTTAACTTTAACCAGTTGCGGTACATCCGAAGCCAATATAGCATGGACAGCCCTACAAGGTGCAACAAGTTACCAATACGCATTAAGCAATGTTGATGTTGAGCCCTTTACAGGTACAAGTAGTGCTTTAACGGCGCTAAACTTTAAAAACTTAAGCCCTGGTACCATTTATTATTTTTACATAAAAAGCACTTGCGGTACAATATGGAATAAACTTACATTTAAAACATCAAGCATTGTAACGCTACCTTACATCGAAGATTTTGAAAGTACTTTAGAAACCCAATTGCCCGAAAAAATGAGCAGCCAAGAATTTAGCAACGATTTTGCAGATATATTTTGGCAAACTACAAACTTATTGCCTGGTGCTGGGTCTAGTAGCAAAGCTGCCGTAAACGGATCGGCATTTACACCAGCTAAAACATGGTTATACACAGCTGCGTTTAATTTAGTAGCTAATAATCAATATAACCTTACTTTTAAATGTTCTACCACTGGCTCCACCAATGCACTAGAGGTAAAATATGGCACAATGACGGGTGAAGATATGATGACAAATGTACTTTTTGCCAATGATGCTATCGTTAATACATCGTACGAAACAAAATCATTAAACTTTACGCCCACCACCTCGGGCGAATATGTTATTGGCTTTAAATACAAATCGGCGGTAAGCAATGATTTGTTTTTGATTGATGATATTGAAGTTAAAGCAACAGGCGTATTACCCGTAGGCTTAACCTTCTTTACAGCTAAACTAGTTAATAACAAAGAAGTAAAACTAGATTGGCAAACAAAATCCGAAACAAACGCCTCTCACTTTAATATTGAACGTAGCGTTGATGGCGAAAAATTTGAAAAAATTGGAGAAGTAAAATGTACTGGTGGCAATGTAGAAACCAATTACCAATTTTATGATAGAAACCCATTATCGGATGTAAGCTATTATAGGTTAAACCAAGTAGATAAAAACTACAAAACCTACCCTTCGCATATTGAAACCATTAAAATGAAATCATATTTTGCTATGGATTTATACCCTAACCCATCGGCAAAAGATGTTTTTTTAAGGTTAGAAAAAGCCGACGGCGTTAACATCAAAGTATTTTCGATGACGGGGCAAGAAATAGCTATAAACAAGCAGATAATTAACAAAAACGAAATTAAAATTAGCCCTACCCAAACACTATCATCAGGTATTTACATGGTTAATGTATCATCAAAAACCGAAACACGTGTATTAAAATGGGTAGTTCTTTAAAATTATCTATAAATAAAATATTATTCATTTTAAAATTAAAATTATGAAAGCAAAACCAAATTTATATCGTTTAATTATTGGAGCTTGCATTTGCCTAGTTACAGTTAATGGTGCTAAGGCGCAATCTACCATCAATAATTTAACCAATACGGTAAGCATATCAACTTTAAATGCTACTATAAGCGAAAATTGGCCTAGCCCTGCGGTTGTAGTAATCAGAAGAACTGGCGATTTAAGAGCCGTTACTGTACCCTTGACCATTACTGGTACTGCTACACCTGGTTTAGATTATAAATCATCTGTGGGTGCAAGTGTTACCATACCTATGGGTTTACGAGAAGTATGGATACATTTTGTTCCGTTATCAGATAATTTAACCGAAGGACCAGAAAACATTGAGGTTACTCTGCAAAATTCTCCTGCTTATACTATTGGTAGCCAAAACAGTACAACAATAACAATTACAGATAACAGTACAGTTCCAGCAGATGCTGCCGCAAGTAGATTTTTGATACAAGCAGCCTTTGGTGCCGACCCAGACGAAATGGCCAAAGTTAAAGCCTTAGGATATTCTGCATGGATAGATCAACAAATGACCAGACCCTATGGTTATTTAGAAACTATTGTTAGAAAAAGAATGGCAAGAGGCATACCTCCATTTCCACAAGAAACAAAAGTTGCTTTGTGGACACAAATGATGCGAAGAACCCCAGCTGGACAAACAGATACAACAGATATTTTAAGGCTACGTGTTGCCTATTCCCTACTACAAATATTGGTAATATCTCAGCAACAAGAAGCATTAGCTAACAACCCAGCTGGCGTTTGTAATTATTTTGGTATTTTAATGAGAGGTGCATTTGGCAACTTCCGTCAGATGCTTTTGGATGTTACTTTACACCCAACAATGGGCTTTTATTTAAGCCATGTTGGCAACAAAAAGCCCGACCCTATACTTAATACTTTCCCCGATCAAAACTATGCCCGAGAAATTATGCAATTGTTTACTATTGGATTATGGGAGTTAAATAACGACGGTACCCGAAAACTTTCGGGCGGTAAACCCATACCCACTTATGATAATAAAGACATTGCAGAGTTTTCGAGGGTATTTACAGGTTTAAAGTTTGGAGGCCCTTATAATAATGCAAACACTGCGGAAAGAGGTGATGAATATTATGATTCACCTATGATAATACATGAACCCAACCATGATACAGGCGCAAAAAAATTATTAAGAGGCATTACCTTACCTGCTGGGCAAAATACCATGCAGGATATAAATGCAGCCATTGATAATTTGTTTAATCACCCAAATGTAGGGCCATTTATTAGTAACCTTCTAATTCAACGTTTAGTAACATCAAACCCAAGCCCCGCCTATATTAACAGAGTGGCTACAAAGTTTAACAACGATGGTAACGGTGTACGAGGAAATATGGGGGCAGTAGTAAAAGCCATTTTAATGGACCCAGAAGCCAGAGATTTTAGTAAAACAACCGAACCTGCTTTTGGTAAATTAAGAGAACCATACATGGCATTAATGAATTTTGCTAAAACCTTTAATGCCCAAAACATTACTGGCGAATACGACCCAGCAGTTTATTTCTACGATGTTTATTTGCAAGATTTTTTTGATTCGCCAAGTGTATTTAACTTTTATTTACCCGCTTATAGGTCTCCAGGTGTAATAACCAATATGGGCAAATTTTCTCCAGAATTTCAAATATTAACTGCGGTTACAGTGTTAGAATCGCATAACAATTTGCATAATGGTGTTTATAGAGATATTGCTAGGTACAATGCACCACCAAACGAACAAATTATATTAAAATATGATAACGAATTGCCATTGGCTAGCAATCCCGATGCTTTAATTACTCATCTATCCAATAAGCTAACAGGTGGCACTTTAAGACCAAGCACCGCACAAATAATAAGAGAAGCGGTATTAAACATTACCGAAGGAAGTAATGATTGGGAAATAGAGAGGGTTAAGCTAGCTGTTTACTTAGTAGGTACTAGTGCCGAATTTAATGTTCAAAAATAAAATCTAAAACTTAAAGTTATGTCAGAAAATATAAACAGAAGAAATTTTATAGGTCAAGCAAGCTGTGCTGCGGTTGGTTCAACTGCCCTATTAAGCACACTTAGTAATTTTATGTTAACCAAAGCTGCTTTAGCAGAAAGTGCATCCAGCTTTAACGATTATAAAGCTTTAATATGTTTCTTTTTACCAGGAGGTAACGATTCGTATAATATGCTTGTACCTACTGGTAGCGCCTACCAGCAATATGCTACCGCCAGAGGCGAATTGGCTTTACCCCAAGCATCTTTATTGCCCATTACTCCATTAAATAATGCAGGCCGCCCATTGGGCTTACACCCTGGTATGGCTGGTATAAAAAGCTTGTTCGATAATAAGCACCTTTCTTTTATTAGCAATATTGGAAGTTTGGTAAGGCCTACCACGTTAACCGATTTCAACAACAATAATGCACTTCCTTACGGTATTACTTCCCACTCCGATCAACAAGAGCAGTGGAACTCTTCAGTACCTGATGTAAGAAGTGGGCTAGGTTGGGGAGGTAAAGCCGCTGATTTATTAGCAAGTGCCAATCAAAGCTCTAATGTTTCCATGAACATATCAATTTCAGGAAACAATCTCTTTCAGGTAGGCCGAGAAGTAGTACCCTACACCGTAAACTCCAATGGTGCAGCAGCATTGGGTAATTACGATGGTGATTTTGGCTTAAATCCTGTTAAGAAAAAAGCGATAAATAGCCAAATGAATCAAAATTATAGCAATATTTTCGAAAAAACGTACATGAACGTAAAACGAAATTCATTAGATGCTTACTATCAATTTAGTGCTGCAACCAGTGGTGCGCTCCCTCCAGATACCATGACGGGAAATTTGGGAAATTCATTAAGGCAAATTGCCCGAATTATTAATGGTAGAACAACTTTGGGAGTTAAACGCCAAATTTTTTATGTGCAATGGGGCGGCTGGGATTTCCATGGCGAAGTTATCAACAATATGGCTACAATGATGCCTATCATTAGTGATGCTATGAAATCTTTTTATGATTTATTGAAAGATATGGGCGTAGAAAACAATGTTACGCTTTTTCAAGCATCTGAGTTTGGCCGTAGTTTAACTTCTAACGCTTCTGGCTCCGACCATGCCTGGGGCGGTAATACCTTTGTTATGGGCGGTGCAGTAAATGGTGGCCGTGTATTTGGCAACTATCCTGATTTGATTTTGGGTGGGAATTTAGATTTTGGTAGAGGATGCCTTTTACCTACAACATCCGTAGATCAGCTGGCTGCCGAATTAGCACTTTGGATGGGAATACCAAAATCTGAATTGCCTTTGGTATTGCCCAATATTTCAAATTTTTACAACCTAAGCGGCACCGATTTACCACTAGGTGGGCTAATGACCTAATAAATTTTACCTTCAACTAAACCCTATTTTACATAGGGTTTAGTTGATTAAATAAATATTTTATGGAACGTGAAGAATTTTTAAAATCCTTAGGCATAAGTTTCGCCTCTGTTTGTATTGCCTCTTGCCTTAGTGCTTGTAGTAAAGATGAAACAACTCCACCTATTGAAGAACCACCCCTACCTGTCACCGTAACCGCTAAGTTTACAGATTTTACTGCTGTGGGGAGTAGATTTATTGTAGATAAAGTACTATTTATTAAAATTGAAGAAGGAAATTTGGCCAGTTCTTTTATTGCTATGTACCGTTTTTGCCCTCATGAAAATGGTGATTTGTATTGGAACAAAGGTATGATAGACTGTATAAAACATAGAGCAGCTTATGACAAAAATGGCGCAATTTTAAGTCAGCCTAAAACTGGTAGTGGTACAACGAAACCCTTAAAAATGTACCCCATAACCGTAACGGAAACTCATGTAAATGCAAAAGTTTCATAAAATAATTTATACAAGCTATAATCATTATTTTTTAAACACTCAGTTCCAGTATCCTATCAAACTCCTCGGCTTTTAATGGCATTACAGATAATCGGCCTTGCTTAACCAAAGAAATATTTTTTAAACGTTCGTCATTTTTTATAGTTTCGAGCGATACTGGATTTTTTAACGCCTCAACAGGGGCTAAATTTACCACCACCCAATTGCCATCATCGGTAGTTGGGTCTTGGTAATATTCTTTGGTAACCTTGGCAATACCTACCACATTTTTACCTTCGTTGCTATGGTAAAATAAAACCAAATCGCCCATTTTCATCTCTTTAAGATTATTGCGGGCTTGGTAATTACGCACCCCATCCCAATAGGTTTCTTTATCTTGGTTAAATTTATCCCAACTGTATTTAAAAGGCTCACTTTTTACTAACCAGTGCTTCATTGTATTTTGTATTTAATGTATTAATTTCCAAACCATTTCTTTCATCAACTGGCCTGCTGTGGTACCGCTAGCAATATCCACACCTTTTATTTTTAAATCGTACTCACGCAATACGGCAATAGCTTGGTAAGTTTTACCCATGTTATAGGTACGGGCTGCTGCCTCATAATCTTTAACAAAAAACGGGTGTACACCTAGCTCGCGAGCCAGCTGCGATTTATCACTAATGTAATGGTATTTTAAAATTTTGGTAAACCAGCTATATAAATTTCCTAAAATTAATACCAGCGGGTTTAACTTAGGGTTGGCCTCAAAGTAATTAATAATTTGATTGGCTTTTAACACATCCCTTTTTTGCAATGCGGCTTGCAGTTCAAACACATTATACTCTTTACTTATGCCAATATTATCCTGAATTTCGCGGGTACCTATCTCTTGCCCTTGGGCAATATTTAGCATCAGTTTTTCCAGTTCGTTGGTAATTTTACTTAAATCGTTGCCTAGGTAACTGGCCAGCAAAGCCGCCGCTTGGGGGTTAATATGGTAGTTTTTCGATTTAATATAATCCTCAATCCACGCAGGTATTTTATTATCGTACAACAATGCCGACTCGAACACCAAACCCGATTTTTCGATAATTTTATATACTTTTTTACGCTTATCAAATTTGCCATGTTTATGGCATAATACCAAAATGGTGCTTTTTAAAGGGTTTTCGCAATACGCCTGAAAAGCCTCGGCGGCTTTATCAATCTTTAAATCTTGGGCTTCGCGTACAATCACTACTTGGTAATTGCTCATCATGGGGTATTGCTTGGCGGTGTTTATCAAGGCACTTATTTCCAAATCTTTGCCATACAATATGGTTTGGTTAAAGCCCTTTTCGGCATCGCTAAGCGCATTTTTTTCGATGTAATTGCTAATTAAATCAATGTAATACTCTTCGTCGCCGTGTAAAAGATATACAGGTTTAAACTGCTTGTTTTTTAAATCTTTAATAATTTCGTTTACATTCATTGGCACAAATTTAATTTTCTTAATCGGTTATTTACAACGTAAATACATTTTGTGTGTTAAATTTGCACATGTTTACACCCACGCCTTTAAATTTACCCGCTTATCCTTTTCGGCTTACCGAAACCAATGGCGCACTGTATATATTTGATAAATTACGCAAAAAAAAACTGCTTTTAACCCCCGAAGAATGGGTGCGCCAGCACTTTGTTCAGTTTTTATTGTTGGATAAAAAATATCCCTCGTCGTTAATAAAGCTAGAAGGTGGTGTAAAAATAAATGGGCAACACAACCGTACCGATATATTGGTTTACAACGCATTAGGCTCGGCTTTTATGCTGGTTGAATGCAAAGCCAGTACTGTAAAAATAAACCAAAAAGTATTTGACCAAGCAGCTAGGTACAATACCCTCCACCAAGTAAAATATTTGGTACTAAGCAATGGGCTACAGCATTATTGTTGCCAAATGGATTACCCTAACCATACTTATTCGTTTTTAGATGAGTTGCCAGCTTACGAAGCAATGGTGTAACTAAAGTGCCAAATAAGCAGGTGCAAAATAATACAAGCCTAGTTTTTTCCAAAAAAATGATAAAACAGTTATTGCGGTAGTTAAAAATAAATTAAAAAATGTAACATTTCCATTTTTTAATTGTTTTATATTTATAGTTAAACTTTTGTATAATTAAAATCGTACTACTTTTTACTGTTTTTTTAGCCTTTTTATTATGTTAAACTGTGTTGTATGTTATTTTTAAAACTATTTAAAGAAAGTTTCATTTTCGCATTTGATGCCTTGCGGCAAAACCGTACCCGTACTTTTTTATCGCTTTTGGGTATCACTATTGGTATTTTTACCATTATTTCGGTATTTGCAGCGGTAGATACTTTTAGGGGAAACTTACAAACAAGTGTTGATAAGCTAGGTAGCAAAACCATTTACATACAAAAATGGCCTTGGGGAGGCGGTAGTGATTACCCTTGGTGGAAATATTTTCAACGCCCAGTACCATCATACCGAGATTATAAAATGCTTACCGAAAAAAACACCTCGTTTACTGGCATTTCTTTCGATATATGGCTTAATAACCGAACCATAAAATACCTTAGCAATAGCATCGAGGGGGTTTCTATAACAGCATCAACAGGTTACCACAAAACCCAAAATTTCGAAATAAGCCAAGGCAGGTATTTTACCGATAACGAAAGCAATGCGGGTAATGCCGTTTGCATTATCGGTGCCGACTTGGCCGAAGGTTTATTTGCAAATATTAACCCTATTGGTAAACCTATAAAAGTAATGGGGCGCAACCTTAAAGTTATCGGCGTATTTGCTAAAGAGGGTGAAGATATACTAGGCATTACTTCGGATAAAATGCTGCTAATGCCTTTAAATTTTGCAAAAAATGTGATAGATATACAAAGCGACCGTTACGACCCTCAGATAATTGTAAGAGGGAAAGAAAACGCTGCACTTGAAGACGTTGAGAGCGAATTGCGAGGCATTATGCGGGCCATAAAAAGATTAAGCCCTGCCGTAGAAGATAACTTTGCGCTTAACAAAACAACCGTTATAAGTGCCCAGCTCGACCAGCTTTTTGGTATTGTGAATATAGCAGGCTGGATAATAGGCGGTTTTTCGATATTGGTGGGCGGCTTTGGCATTGCCAATATTATGTTTGTATCGGTAAAAGAACGCACCAATATTATAGGTATTCAAAAATCGCTAGGCGCCAAAAACTATTTTATTTTGCTACAATTTTTGTTCGAAGCCATTGCACTTTGCTTAATTGGTGGGCTATTGGGCTTGGCTGTGGTATATATTTTAACAGCTGTGGCCACCTATATTTTCGATTTTAAAATAGTGTTAGATATGGCAAACGTTTTCCGTGGAATAACTATATCAATGGTTATTGGCGTTATTTCGGGTTTTTGGCCAGCATTTTCGGCCTCTCGTTTAGATCCTGTGGAGGCTATTAGGTCTAAATAATTTATTTTTAAATACCCTGATTTATAGCGGTTAAGGTCATTTTTAAACAAATATCATTTGGGCGTTTAAACACGCTGTTCGCTATATCTTTTTTTTTTAATTACCCTCCCATTTCCCCCTATGCCCCGAAAGGGGAAAATGGGAGGGTAATTAAAAAAAAAGGATGCCTGCCTGCGCAGGCAGGCCGCTACCATCGTTAACGCAAATCCTGCTAAAAAAACAAGCCTACACTCCCCAAAAAAATCACTTTCTCAAAAACATAAACCTACCATCGGCCTCAAGTTTCATAATTGTTGAAGGCAGTTTTTCTTCCATGCTATTTTGGTCGATATTTACTACATAATCCACCAGTTCAAACAGTTCGGGATTTATATCTATAAAGTTTTTTGGCCATACATGCCCACTTATATTGGCTGATGTGGACACAATAGGCTTACGAAAACGTTGGATAAGCTGGCTACAAAAATCGTGTTTTACAATACGTATGCCCACGCTACCATCGGGTGCAATAACATTGGCTGCTAAGTTTTTGGCTCCACTATAAATTATGGTAAGCGGGTTTTCGGCATATTCAATTAAATCGTACGCTATTTCGGGTACTGGGTTTACGTAACCTTGCAGCTTGTTATCGCTATCCAAAAGCACAATAAAACCTTTATTGGAGGCTCGTTTTTTTAACGCTATAATTTTATCGACAGCAAGATTATTGGTAGCATCGCAGCCTATAGCCCATACGGTATCAGTTGGGTAAAGTATAATACCGCCGGTTTTAAGCACTTCAAGTGTTTTATTTATTTCGTCTTTTAACATTTTAGCAGGGTGTTTTGGTAAACGGATATTAAGTTTTCGGCAATTTTATTTTCTCTAAAATTAAGGGCAAACTGCTTTCCTTTATTTATCATATTTTGGCGCAAAGCATCGTCATTTAAAATCAAAATAATTTTACTGGCCAATTCAGTTTCGTTATTCGGGTTTATGTAAATACTATAAGGGCCACCCGCTTCTTCAAGGCATGAACCTGTGGCAGCAATAACAGGTACACCACAATTTAGTGCTTCTAAAATCGGGATACCAAAACCCTCAAAAACAGATGGATAAACAAATATTTTTGCCAATTGGTATAAGCCTGGTAAATCAGTAAAGGTTACATTTTGTAAAAATAAAACCCTGTTTTGCAATTCATTTTGGTTAATATACGTTTCTAAAACTTGCTTGTAATGGGTGGCTTTACCTACCAAAACCAAATGTATATTACTGGGCAAAAGTTTTAGTGCTTTTACAATTAGTAATTGATTTTTACGGCTCTCGATAGTGCCCACACAAAGTAAAAAAGTATCAGGCAAATGGTACGTTTGCTTCGTTTGCTTTAATGCCTCGGTGGTTTTGGTTTGATAAAATAAGGCATCGCAACCTTGGTACACTACTTCAATTTTATTTGCATCAATACCTAAATAATGTATAATATCTTGCTTGGTTTGCTGGCTAATGGCAATAATGGTATCGGCGTTTTTGCAGGAGTATGTAAATTTAAACTTGTAAATAAGCCTATCAATAAATTTAAAATACTGGGGATAGCGTAAAAAAATAAGGTCGTGTATGGTAACTACCGCTTTTATATTTTTATGCTTTAAACCAAAAGGAATTTCGTTACTAAGGCCATGAAAAAGCGCAATATCATCCTTTTGTGCATCGTTTACCACGCCCCAGCTGCGCCAGCCCAGCTTAGCCCAACCCGATGCCGGTGTGCGTACAATGATATTTTTAAAAATTTGTAAAAAATTTAACCTCGGGTTTTTAGTAATTTTAGGGCTATACAAAAAAAACGAATTATTGGGATAGGCCGTAGCTAGGCTTTGTACCACCCACCTGCTGTAATTGCCTAAGCCCGTAAAGTTTTTAAATACCCGCTTTGCCTCGTAACCTATTTTCATGCACTTTAAATATAATTGCTAAATAAACCTAAAAACCCCATCGGCACAAGCCTGCCCATCTATAGCGGCCGATATTATGCCGCCTGCATAACCCGCCCCTTCGGCACAAGGAAACAAGCCTTTTATTTGTGGGTGCTGCAAAGTTTCTTTATCCCGTGGTATGCGTATGGGCGATGATGTACGACTCTCTACCCCTACCAATACCGCTTCGTTGGTAAAATAACCATCGTTGCCAAACCTGCCTTTCATTTTATTGCCAAATAAAGGCAAGGCCGTTTTTAAACTGTTGGCCACAAAAGGTGGTAAAATATCATGTAAGTTAATGCTGGTTAAACCTGGCAAATACGAGTTTTGGGGTAATGTAGTGGATGTTTTATGGTTCACAAAGTCTATCATACGTTGGGCTGGTGCTTTTAAACCTCCGCCCCCAGCGGCAAAAGCCTGTTGCTCTATCCTAGTCTGAAAATCCAATAATTTAAACGCATCGTTATTATCGCCCGCCACATCGCTTAGGTTTACCTGCACCACCGTACCCGAGTTGGCATAAGGATTATTCCGTTTCGATGGGCTCCAGCCGTTAACCACAATTTCGTTGCTATTGGTAGCGCAGGGGGCAATTATCCCGCCTGGGCACATACAAAAACTAAACACCCCACGGCCGCCCACTTGCTGCACTAGGCTATAATTTGCTGGCGGTAAATTGGGGTGCCGCACCTCGCAATGGTATTGTAATTGGTCTATAATAGTTTGCGGGTGTTCTATCCTAACTCCTAAAGCAAATGGTTTGGCTTCCAATAAAATACCTTTATTACGTAACAGCTCGTAAACATCTTTTGCCGAGTGACCTGTGGCTAAAATTATTGCATCACCATCAATAACACCATTATTGGTAAGTACACTTTTAAAGGTATTGGATGTGATGTTTAAATCCGTAAGTTGGGTGTCAAAATGTATCTCGCCACCATAATTTAGTACGCTTTCGCGGATGTTAACAATAATTTGTGGCAGTTTATTGGTACCAATATGCGGCCTTGCATCTACCATAATATCGGGCGTAGCACCGTGGTTTACCAATATTTGCAGCATTTTGTTTACATCGCCACGTTTATTGCTACGGGTATATAATTTGCCATCGCTGTACGTACCTGCGCCGCCTTCGCCAAAGCAATAATTAGAATTTGGATTTACCACGCCTTGCTTGTTTAATGCGGCCAAATCTCGCCTACGGTCTTTTACGTTTTTGCCACGCTCTATAATTATCGGCTTTAAGCCTAACTCAATCAAGCGCAAAGCGGCAAAAAGTCCAGCTGGGCCAGCACCTACCACAATTACCCTTTTGGCAGTACTTACATTTTTATAAACAATGTTATTAATTTCTAAGGTAGGATTTTGATTAACATACACCGCCACTTTTAAGCGGAACATAATGTACCGCCCACGGGCATCAATAGAGCGTTTTAAAATGGTGTAGCCACTAAAATTGTTGATATTGATTTGGGTTTGAGAAATTATTTCGGATTTTATTTTATCCAAATCATTAATATCATCAGGAAAGATGATAACTTCACGTTCTATAATCATTGCCAATTTGTCGTGTTTTTATCACGAATTAAAACAAAGGTATGAAAATTGAGAATTAACTCTTACAATTGAAAAAAACTTAATCCATCAAAAAATGAAAAAAACTATTTTTTATGCTTTTGCATTATTTATTACCGCTACGCTAAGCTCATGCGGTTACAACAGTTCGGTACAATTAGACGAAAAAGTTAAAGCTGCTTGGGGCGAAGTACAAAACCAATACCAACGCCGTATTGATTTAATACCCAACTTGGTAGCCAGCGTAAAAGGTGCAGCCAACTTCGAGAAAGAAACCCTAACCGCTGTAATAGAAGCTAGGGCAAAAGCAACATCGGTAACGGTAGACCCTAGCAAAACCAGCCCCGAGGATTTGGCAAAATTCCAAGCCGCACAAGGGCAATTAAGCCAAGCATTAGGCAGGTTAATGGTAGTATCGGAGCAGTACCCCGAGTTAAAAGCCAACCAAAACTTTTTGGAGCTACAAGCACAACTAGAAGGTACCGAAAACCGCATTACCGTAGCCCGTAAAGATTTTAACGATGCCGTACAAGGTTATAATGTAAACATTCGTACATTTCCTAACAACCTATTTGCAGGCATGTTTGGTTTTGCCGTAAAAGGAAGCTTTGCTGCCGAAGCTGGTGCCGATAAAGCCCCAAAAGTACAGTTTTAAAGAAAAAAAAGAGCGTTTAAATACGCTCTTTTTTTTTGAAACCCCGAAACTTATAAGATTTTTAAAACCTTATAGGTTTTTAGTACATTTACAAAATCACAAAAAAATACCCAAAATGGTAATTGCAAACCCTATATACGATGTAGTTTTTAAAAAAATGATGGAGAACGAAAGGGTTGCAAAATTTTTTATTGGAACTCTTTTAGAGCAAACGATTGAAACCATTGAAGTAAAACCTCAAGAATATACCTACGAAGGCGAGTTTGATTTTACTAACCCCAAAGATGTAGAACAATACGAAAATAGGTTAAGAGAAAGGCATTCTATTTGGGTATATAGGTTAGATTTTATTGCCACCATAAAAACCGAAACTGGGGAATATAAAAAAGTATTGATTGAAATTCAGAAAGCAAAAAATCAGATTGATTTAATGCGATTTAGAAACT
>JAAFJW010000025.1 GCA_013298995.1 Sphingobacteriales bacterium
ACGAAACCTCGCAATTGGCTTTAAGGCAACGTAGCGACCAAAACAAAAAAACCGAAGAAAAAATTAAAGAACTACAAGAATTTATCCGCCGTTTTTCGGCCAATGCCTCAAAATCTAAACAAGCCACCAGCCGTAAAAAAGCTTTAGATAAAATAAATATCGACGAAATTAAAGCATCCAGCCGCAAGTACCCCGCCATTATGTTTAACCAAATGATGCGTGAACCAGGCGACCAAATTTTACAGGTAGAAAATCTCAGCAAAATTAGCAACGGCGAGGTGATGTTTAAAAACCTAAATTTTACCATTAGCAAAGGCGATAAAGTGGCTTTCTTATCTCAAAACTCATTAGCCACCACGGCTTTGTACGAAATATTATCGGGTCGAGATACCGATTTTACAGGCGATTTTAAATGGGGCGTAACCATTGTACCTGCCAATTTACCTATCGATAATTCATCATATTTTGTAGGTAAAGATGATAATTTGATTGATTGGCTGCGAGAATTTTCGGTAAACGAAAAAGACGAAACTTTTATTCGTAGTTTTTTAGGTAGGATGCTTTTTTCGGGCGAAGAGGTATTTAAAAAATGTAGCGTACTATCGGGTGGCGAAAAAATGCGTTGTATGTTTTCGAAAATGATGCTCGAAGGGCCCAATCTTTTAACCATTGATGAACCTACCAACCATTTAGACCTAGAGTCGATTACCGCTCTTAACAACGGCTTAAAAGATTTTAAAGGCGTAATATTATTTACCTCACGCGACCACGAACTTACCGAAACCGTAGCCAACCGCATTATAGAAATTACCCCAAAAGGTGCTTTAGATAAGCTAATGGGCTACGATGAGTATATTAGCAGTGATGTTGTTAAAGAACAAAAAGCGGCACTGTATCAGTAAAAAAGGAAGCCTTCGCTATACTTTCCAAGTTTTAAAATTTTTTGCTATACTTTCCAAGTTTTTAAAACTTGGAAAGTATAGCGAAAAATTTAATTTTCTACCACCTGCCCCATAGCGCAAAATTTCTCTATCCTTTCGTTTATCAATACGTCTATTTTTTTGCTTTTCAAAATCGCCAAGTCGGCAATTATTTTTTCTTTGATAGTAGCCGCCATTGCTTCGGGATTTTGGTGCGCCCCGCCCAGTGGTTCTTCAATAATACCATCAATTAATTTATTGCCATACATATCATCGGCGGTAAGTTTTAAACACTCGGCTGCCCGTTCTTTAAAATCCCAGCTGCGCCATAAAATTGATGAACACGACTCGGGCGAAATTACCGAATACCAAGTATGCTCCAGCATATACACCCTATCGCCTATACCTATGCCTAGCGCACCACCCGATGCACCTTCGCCTATTACAATACATATAATGGGTACTTTTAATACCGACATTTCTAGCAAGTTACGGGCTATAGCCTCGCCTTGGCCACGTTCTTCGGCCTCTAAACCAGGGTAAGCACCAGGAGTATCAATAAAAGTTACTATCGGTTTATTAAATTTTTCGGCTATTTTCATCAAGCGCAATGCTTTACGGTAGCCTTCGGGGTTAGCCATACCAAAATTACGGTATTGCCGCATTTTGGTATTTATACCCTTTTGGTGGCCTATAAACATTACCGTTTGTCCGTTTACCGAACCAAAGCCACCTACAATTGCTTTATCGTCTTTTACGGTACGGTCGCCATGCATCTCAATAAAATCATCGGCTATTTTTTCAATATATTCCAAAGTGTATGGCCTTTCGGGATGGCGTGAAATTTGTACCTGTTGCCAGCCTGTTAAATTGTGATACACCAACTCTTTGGCATCTTCAATTTTTTTATCCAGTTCTTTTAGCGTAGCATTCATATTTACTTTGGTTTTATCGGCTATTTGCTTTACTTTTTCAACCTGTAATTGCAACTCGGTAATAGGTTTTTCAAAATCGAATGACGTTTTCATATCTATATTATTCAATGTTCAAATGTATTGTTTAAATTTAATGTTGTGCGGGTAAATTATTATTTTAACTTTTCCAGATTTTTTTTAGCCTCATCCCACAATGTAGCCTCTTTTTTATTTTTTACTGTTGCGCTATCTATTATTTGTTGTAAGCCATTTAAGGCTTCTAATACTTCGCTTGCAGCAATTCCATCAATTTTAAATTGAGATACATCTAAAATAATGGCATTAATTTCGCCTTTTTCGTTACTTACATATTTTATACCGTTCATATTTTTTTGTTTAGCTAAAATTATTTGGGCGTTTCCTGCCTGCGCAGGCAGGTAACACGCCTTCCGCTAAATCTTTTTCCCCCTAACCCCCAAAGGGGGGATTAAATGCCTGTTCCCCCTTTGGGGGTTAGGGGGAAAAAGGATACCTGCCTGCGCAGGCAGGCCGCTTCAGTCGTTAACGCTCTAAAATCGTGAACAAAATGGTTAATCTTTTTTATTAAACTTTTTCTTCGCCCCCACTAATTTGGTGGTAAAGTGTAGAAGTGGGATAAGCAAAACTAGCTCCATTATTTAATACATACTCCATCACTTTATAATTAATTTCGTCTTTTATAGCCATATAAAGCTCATATTCAATTATCTCAATATAATATTCTACTTTAAGGTCTAGCGATGATGCGCCAAATGCGTTAAAAATAACAATCGTATCATCATTACTTGTTTTTTGGTGTTGGTTAATAAATTCTTTTATCTCAGCCGATATTTTTTTCATTACCTCGGGTTTGGTTTGGTAAGTTAAACTGATAGTAAACGCAACACGGCGTAAGTTACGAAGCGTTAAATTTTCTAGCGGGCTATCAATCATTTTTTTATTGGGGATAATTACCAATGTTTTATCTAAAGTACGCAATAAGGTGCTACGAAAGCCTACTTTTTCTATCACAGCATCGTAACCTTCAATATGTACCAAATCGCCCACTACAAAAGGCTTATCGGCAAATATGGTAAAAGAGCCCAGTAGGTTTTGTAAAGTATCTTGTGCAGCCAAGGCAATGGCAATACCGCCTATACCTAAGCCTGCTATAATAGTGGCCACATTCATGTTAAATACTGTACCCATTACAATAAATACACAGGTAATAATTACCAAAATTTTTGTTAATTCTTTTAAAAAAGGCACCATTTGGTCGTCCGTTCGGGATGGGGTAAGTGATGCTTTGTACGCAAATATATGCGCCATAAAATCTACCATACGTAAGGCTATACGTACCCACGAAATTATTACCAAAAATGTAAATACCTTATCTATTACCTCAATTAGGGTAATGGTAAATATTTTTTGGGTTTTATCAATATAGGTAATACGCTTAAAAATAATTTCGTTTAGCGGATAATCTAATTGGTTAATGGCGGTATAAACCAATAATATAATTACCAAAAACTCTATGGGTTTTAGGAGTAATTCGTGAAATTTTTGCGGGGTAGATTGGCTGTAAATTTTTTTAAACAATAAATACAACAACCAACTTAAAAACTTAGAAAAATATTTTTTGAGTATAAAACCAATAATTAAAAAGGCGGCAAAAAGCGCATAATTTCGGATGCTGTTTCCCCAAAAAATTTGATTGTAAAACTGATTGTCCATATTATGTGTTATAAATAGGGTAAGATAGCCAAGGTATTCTAAAAAATCAAAAAAAATATAGGCACAAAAAAAACCTTTCTTTTTATAGAAGAAAGGTTATTGTTTTTTTGGTGTAAATTAAACCCTTTTTGATTTGATACGGGCTGCTTTACCAGTAAGTTCTCTGATATAGTATAATTTAGCCCTACGCACTTTACCTACATTATTAACCTCTAGTTTGGCAATATTGGGCGAGTTAATAGGGAAAATACGCTCTACACCTATACCGTTCGAAATTTTACGAACCGTAAAAGTTTCGGTAGCATTGCTGCTATTACGCTGTATTACAACACCTTGATAAACCTGTACACGCTCTTTATTTCCTTCGCGTATGGTGTAATGTACACTTACAGTATCTCCTGCTTTAAACGATGGCAGGGTTGCTTTTGCTATTACCTGCTCTTCTACAAACTTTACTAAATCCATGATTATAAGCTATTATTACGGTTATTAAATATGATAACCGCCCCCAAATTTGGGTGTGCAATGTTAGAGAAAATTTTTCGTAATTAAAAGTAGAATTTATTTTTTTTATTGCTAAAAACTAAGCCAATAAATCGGGGCGGCGTTCTTGTGTGCGTTTTAAGGATTGCTCGTAACGCCAGTTTTCGATTTTAGCTTGGTTGCCACTTAGTAATATTTCGGGTACTTTATGGCCGTTCCAATCGGCGGGGCGGCTATAAACGGGGGCATCCAGTAAATCGCCTTGGAACGAATCGGATAGTGCCGAAGTTTCGTCGTTTAAAACACCTGGCAATAGCCTCACTACGGCATCAACCACTAGGGCAGCGGGCAGTTCGCCTCCCGAAAGTACAAAGTCGCCAATAGAAATTTCGCGGGTAACGTATATATCACGTATGCGTTGGTCGATGCCTTTATAATGTCCGCAAATAATAATGATGTTTTTTTTTAGGGCTAGTTCGTTGGCTGTTTGCTGGTTAAGGGTAACACCATCGGGGCTCATAAAAATTATTTCGTTGTAAACGGTATGGGCTTTTAGGCTTTCGATACAGTTGGCAATAGGTTCTATTTGCATTACCATACCGCCACCACCGCCGTAGGGATAATCGTCCACACTTTTTTGTTTATGGGTGCTGTAATCGCGTAGGTTGTGTACATTAATTTGCACCAATCCCTTGCTTTGCGCTCGCTGTAAAATCGAATGTGCAAAAGGGCTATCTAATAAATTGGGTAATACGGTAATGATATCGAAGCGCATGGTTGAATTTAAAGTAGTATAATAAAAAATGGAGACTGTTCTGTCAAGTTTAACAGCGCTATTGGTTTAAATTAATTTTTCAAGTCTGATGCTATTTGGAAACCCGGGTGTTTTAATTTCTATTTTTTCGCCACAGCTATTAGTATGATAAATTGCTATTACTTTAGATTTGCTTGTTAAACCATAATTGTATTTAGAACTCAGCAAAACTCGATTAAATTGATAACTAAAATGTGTACAGTTTTTATAGTTTGATAAGTTGTTGCAGTAATTTATAAAAATTTCTGATGCCATAAATTGGTCAACATAGTCTTTAACCTTTGGCTTCAATGATTTTAGCTCAAACAAAACAATAACTTGCCGAGAAGGGATAATTAAGCAATAATCGCAACCTTTGTGGATAAATGGTTCGCCACGTTTTAAATATTTCGACTTTTGTTTGTATTCAGATTTACTAACATCTAACTTTAATAATATTGAATCGGGAGGGACACCTCCAATAGTAATCATCTGTTTATTTTCTTCTTCCTTTAAAACCATTGTTTGGTTTAATTGGTCGATGCATTGAATTACTTCTACATCACAAAAAATTTCCCTCATACGGCTAATCAATTAAATAATCAAGATCGGACGATACAGAGAAAAGGTTATTGATTTCATCATCAAAAAACGGAATTTCAACACCTTTTTTAGTAACCAGTAGTTTATTCAAATAACCATCGTTAGCATGATATACCGAAACATGTTCATGGTTTAATTTATCTAATTCTGAATATGTCTTTTTGTTTCTCTCTAGCCAATCTCCTTTTCCTTTAAAATCATTTGATAATAAAATCAAATTATTCAATTCTTTTACCAAAAAATCGCTATGAGTGGTAATAAATACTTGGATATTTAGGTTAATTAGTGATGCGATTAATTTTGCCATTGCTCTTTGGTTTTTCAAGGTTAAATGACTTTCTGGCTCATCAATTATTAAAATATCGCCTTCTTTAGCAATATGTTTTAAATAAAAATAAATATCTACAATACATCTTGCCGAAGATGAGGCTAAGTATAATGGTATATCAAATTTGTTGTTTTTTTTATTTTTGGTATAAAATCTAATATCCTGTTTATTCTCCTTTTTAAATTCAGCGTTAAGTATCTCTCTAATTATTTCTATTGAATAACTACAATCAAGCTTTGAGTTATTCTTTTTAATATTGTCTAAATTTCTAGTGAAAGAAATATGATCTCTGATGGGTGTTGCATAATATGCACTCATCGACATTAAAATTTCAAATGGATGTAAAGAGCCATCTTGATCATCTAATTTTTGTAACCCATCCAAAAGCGATGCTTTTCTTTCGTCTAGTTCTTTGTAAAACAATGAAATACCTAGTCTTTCCGCAGTAATAATTATAGGGTCCGGAAAAATGTCATCAAAAACTAAAGACGAAAATATATCTCCAACAACTCTTAAAAACAACCTATCCTCAATTTCATTATCAGCGTGTTTTATATAGCTAATTGATAGTGTATTATTTTTTATTTTACCTTCAAATGCAATTTTATCTCCAAGCTGTATTTTTTTTTCAGCGTCTTTAAAAATAGTTGGTTTTTCAAAATCTAATTTAACTTTTGCATCTGCAAATATTTTTTCTTTATCGTTAAATAAGTCTTTAATTCTACTTTGGAAACCTCTGCTATCTGAAATAATACTTTTTGAAACAAGCGCAATAATTTCTTCTTTGTTTAATGTAATTTGTCCTTCGCTTTTAAGTCTTGTTTCTACGGTTTTAAAATTAGAATAATTAATAAAATCTGTCCAGTTTTTTAATAATCCGTAGGTACTATATGTAATATAGGTTTTCCCCGAATTATTATCTCCAACAAGGATAGTAAGTTTATTAAGTTCTAATTCGCTATGAATAATTTTACCAAGATTGTCAATTGTAATTTTCATGCTTAATTTTTAATAAAATGCTACAAACAAATGTATCATAAACTTAAATATATTTATTGTTAAGTTTATACTATGTGTGGTAAATAGTTTTTATACCAAATATTTAAAAACCTCATCCCCCTCATTTATTCCATATAAATATCAATTAAGCCATCGGGTAAATTAATTGTAATGGTTTTGTTATCAATATTTATATCATTAATTAAATCATCAGTCAAGGGAAATAAAATTTCTTTTTCTTGGTAAATTACTGCAGCAATATATTGTTTTGGAAATTCTTTTACCTCCGTTATTTGCCCTAGCATACCTATTGTAACATCGGTAGCTGTAAAGCCTTCTAAATCTTTAAACAAAAATTCGTCTTTGTTTTTTTTTGGTTTTAGCCTATTGGGCAAAAATATTTTTCGGTGTATAATTTTTTGTGCTTTATCAATATGGTCTATATCTTCAAACAAAAAATAACCCATAAGTTTTTGCGGTATTTTATATTCGCGTACAAAGTGAGGTATCATTTTACCATCATACTCGATAAAAACAGCATCTAGTTTAAGTTTTTCGGGTTCGTAGTAACTAAACGATACCTGTACTTCGCCCTTTAGCCCTTTGGTTTTGGCTATGTAGCCAATTTCGAAACAATCGTTTGATTTCATTATCTATATAATTTTGCAAATGTAGCATTTATACGCAATTACGTTTTTTATAAAGTATAGCTCCTTATACAGTAAACAAATAGGTAACACAATAAATATAACCGCCCGAAAGCCCGCCGCCCGCTGCCCATTACCCCTTAGCTACAAACAACATACTTAACGAATTTACACAATGCCTTGTGTTTTTGGGTGTAAAGCTTTCGCCTTCGAATACATGGCCCAAATGCCCGCCACAAATTGTACATACAATTTCTGTACGGCGGCCATCTTTATCGGGTACACGGGTTACGGCACCAGCAATGGCATCATCAAAACTTGGCCATCCACAATGCGACTCGAACTTATCATCCGATTTATATAATGGTGTATTGCATTGGCGACATATATAAGTACCCGCACTTTTAAGGTTGGTATATTCGCCTGTAAATGGGCGTTCGGTACCTTTATGGATAATAATGTGCGCTTCTTCGGGTGTGAGTGGATTGTAAGGCATAAATAAGGTTGTTTTGGTTATAAAGTTATAAAAGTTGTGGTAAGATGGAATGCGTTTTATTAAAATATTTTTTTTTGTAAATAATGAGTACTACCTTAGCCGAAATTTATTTAAACAAAAAATACAATTATGAAAAAATTTTACACAGTATTGGCTTTTGCTTTGGTAAGCGGAAGTATTATGGCGCAATCAAATGATGGCGTAAAGTTTGGAGTAAGAGCAGGGGTTAACTTGGCAACGGTAGCAATATCAGGTGATGGTGTTACATCTGAGGAAAAAGATGCAATAAAATCTTTAACTTCATTTAATTTTGGTGGGTATGCAGAAATACCTGTATCTGACAAGTTTTCTATTCAACCTGGTTTGAGTTTAAGCGGAAAAGGTTATAAATTAAAAGAGAGTTCATCTTATTTAGATGAAGATGGTATGGTTTCTGAAACTTTAAAAGTAAATACCAATATAATGTTCCTAGAATTACCTGTAAATGCAGTGTTTAATTTTAATGGCTTCTATTTTGGTGCAGGTCCATACTTAGCTTATGCATTATCGGGTAAAATTAAAGCAGAAAACACAATAACAGAAGGAGGAATTTCAATGACTACTTCAGCTTCAAATGATGTTAAATTTGGAAGTAAAGCGGGTGAGATTAGGGCTTTAGATTATGGTTTTAATGGTCTTGTTGGCTATAAATTAGAAAACGGTTTAAATTTTAATCTTAATTATGGATTAGGTTTAGGTAACTATATTAATAATTCTGTAGGCAATGGTAAAATGAGCAACCGTGTATTTTCTTTCTTAGTAGGATACTCGTTCTAAAAAAATCTTATTTTAAACGAAAAAAACCGATAGAAATATCGGTTTTTTTCGTTTGATAGGTTTTTTAAAATGGCTATTTTTTTTCTTTGTAATTTTTAATACGCAAATAGCCTTTTATATTAAAATAATTTACACTTGAGATAAAAAATGTTTTGTTATTATAAAACAATTAGTGTTATTTTAACATAATTTATTTAAAAACACACAATCATAACGTTATGAAAAAAATACACATATTATTGGCTTTAGCTTTGGTAAGCGGAAGTGTTATGGCGCAATTGCCCAAAGGAGGTGGTATTAAATACGGCATTAAAGGTGGTGTTAATTTAGCCCAAGTAGCATTATCGGGCAAAGATGCTACCAAAGAAAAAAAAGACGGTATTAGCACTGTTACTTCTTTTTATTTTGCAGGAAATATTGAAATCCCAGTTTCAGAAATTTTTTCAATTCAGCCAGGCTTAGCTATAGGTGGCAAAGGAACTAAAATCGATTTTAATACAACGGTAGCTGTACCGTTTTTAGGTTCTACATCGGCTAGTTACGTTCGTAAAACGGATATTATGTACTTGGAAATGCCTGTAAATGCGGTAGCGAAAATTAAAAATTTTTACCTTGGTGCTGGGCCGTATATTGCCTATGGTATAGCAGGTAAAGATAAATTAGAGGTTACAGGTACAGTGTTAGGCGTAAAATCAAACTTATTAGCAGCTAAAGATGGTAATGTTACTTTTGGAAAAAATGCTGGCGAAGTAAACCCATTTGATTATGGTGCAAATTTTTTGGCAGGTTACCAATTAGATAATGGATTTAATTTGGGTGTAAATTATGGCCTAGGTTTAGGTAAATCTGTTTTGGAAAGTGGTTATGATGTTAAAGCCAGCAACCGTGTATTCTCTGTTTTGGTAGGATTTTCTTTCTAAAAAACAAAACACATTTTAAACAAAAAACCGATAGAAATATCGGTTTTTTTTGTTAGAGAGTTTTTTTAGAATTGCTATTTTTTCTTTCTACTCCCCTCGCACCAGTGCGAGGCCTGTTAACCTGAGTTACGATGATTAAAATATAGTATAATTTGCTGTAAATCAATATTATTTACGATTTTAGAGCGTTAATGATGGAAGTGGCCTGCCTGCGCAGGCTGGTAACGCCTCAATTATATAAAAAAATATTTATTTATCATCCCTCAGCCTAGATGTATCTTTTTTGGTACAAAAGCATTTTTGTTTTTATAGATTTGCATTGCCATATAATTTAAGCCCATGCAGGTAAACAAAGAAATTAAAAGAGTAACTACCCACACTTTACAAGAGATGAAAAATAGTGGCGAAAAAATAGCCATGCTTACAGCTTACGATTACTCGATGGCTACCGTTGTAGATAGTGGCGGTATAGATGTGTTATTGGTTGGCGATTCGGCATCGATGGTAATGGCAGGTTACGAAACCACTTTGCCCATTACCCTCGACCAAATGATTTACCATGCTAACTCGGTAGTAAGGGGTACAAAAAGAGCCTTGGTAGTGGTCGATTTACCTTTTGGTTCGTACCAAGGCAACTCGAAAGAAGCCTTAAATTCGGCCATTAGAATGATGAAAGAATCGGGCGCACATGCCGTAAAACTAGAAGGAGGTAAAGAAATTGCCGAATCGGTAGAGCGTATTGTGGCAGCTGGCATACCCGTAATGGGGCATTTGGGGCTAACCCCACAGTCTATTTATAAATTTGGCACCTATACTGTAAGGGCAAAAGAACAAGCCGAAGCGGATAAACTTAAAAACGATATTAAAATTTTGGAAACGGTGGGCTGTTTTGCCGTAGTGCTCGAAAAAATACCTGCCACGCTGGCCGCCGAAGCTACATCATCAGTACATATCCCTACTATTGGCATTGGTGCAGGCAATGCCTGCGATGGCCAAGTACTGGTAATTAACGATATGATAGGTTTAACCAAAGGCTTTACGCCTAGGTTTTTGCGCCAATACCTCAACATGTTCGACGAAATTAATAAAGCCGTGGGCAGTTACGTAAAAGATGTAAAAGCAGGCAATTTTCCGAACGAGAAAGAACAATATTAGTAATTAGTGGCTAGTAGCTAGTAAGTGGCTAGTAGCTAGTCGCTAGTAATAAATAGCTAGTTGCTAGCGGTAAATAAGAAATAAAAAACATAAAAACAATCAAATACAAAACATCAATAATACTTTCGTACACAGTTATCAAATATTATTTTAATGATACTTCCCTACTAATCACTAATCACTAACCATTAATCACTAACCATTAATCACTAACCACTAACTACTAGCCTCCCCATGCCCGATAATAACTTTTTTAAAATTACCGATGCCGATGTTCTTTTTGAGGATAATCATTTAATTGCAATTTGTAAAAAAGCAGGCTGGATAGTGCAAGAAGACGAAACGGGCGATATGCCCATGGACGAAATGGTGAAAGCATATATTGCCCAAAAATACAATAAACCCAATGGGGCATTTTTGGGCGTTGTGCATAGAATAGATAGGCCTGTAAGTGGCGTTATACTTTTTGCCAAAACATCCAAAGCATTGGAGCGTATTAACAAAATGTTTAAAGAACGCGAAATGCATAAAACTTACTGGACCGTGGTGCGCCAGCAGCCCAAGCTAATGCAAGGTAATTTAAAACATTGGCTAATAAAAAACCCACAAAAAAACGTTACCACCGCATACAATACCGAAATGCAAGGTAGCCAATTTGCCGAACTCAATTTTAAAGTTTTGGGGTTTTTAGATGGCTATTATTTAATTGAGGTAGATCCTATTACGGGCAGGCCACACCAAATTAGGGTACAAATGGCATCTTTAGGTAGCCCCATTGTGGGCGATAATAAATACGGGTATCCACGTGGAAGCCGTAAGGGGAGTATCTGTTTACACGCCCGCCAGTTGCAGTTTATTCATCCAATAAAAAAAGAACCTGTAACTATATTTTCTCCCCTCCCCGACGATGGTTTTTGGCCTAAGTTTGAGGCTTTGGCCAAAAAATAAACAACGCCCATACCAAATGGATGTTATGAAAAAGCAACTACCCGTTTCTAGCACATAAATTTTTGTACATTTATTTTTTTATTTCCAAATATGCGCAACCTATCCAAACTCAAAAAAGCACTTTTAATAAGCACTTTTGCTGGCTTTACATTGGTATTTTTTTCTTTTCAGGATGATTTATTTCAGATAAGTAAAAACTTAGATATTTTTGCTTCTATTTATAAAGAGTTAAATATGAGTTATGTAGATGATGTAAACTCGGCACAAATTATTAAAACAGGTATTGATGCCATGCTCGAAAACTTAGACCCATATACCGAATTTGTACCCGAATCGGATGTAGAAGATTACAAAATGAAATATGTAAGTACCCAATATGGGGGCATAGGGGCAGGCGTATTTTACCGAAACGGTAAAGTATATATTTCGGATGTATTTGAGGGTTTCCCTGCACAAAAAGCCGATATAAGGGCAGGCGACGAAATTGTATCTATTGATGGCGTACCTTTGCAAGGTAAAAAAAGCGAACAGGTAAGCCTACTTTTAAAAGGCCCACGCGAAACACCCGTAAAAATTATTATTGGCCGCGAGGGTAAAAATATTGATAAAAATATTTTTAGAGCCGAAATAAGCCAGCCTAATGTAAGCTATTACGGAATAATGGAAAACAACGTAGGCTATATTAAATTAGATAAATTTTTAGAAAACTCGGGCCAAGAAGTAAAAAACGCTTTGCTCGACATTAAAAAAAGTAACCCAACAGGCATCGTACTCGATTTGCGCTATAACGGTGGTGGCATATTGCAAGAAGCCGTTAAAATTGTAAACCTATTTGTAGCCAAAGATGTAGAAGTAGTTTTACAAAAAGGCCGCAATAAAGAAAAAAACATCAATTATAAAACATATATACAGCCCGTAGATGCACAAATTCCATTAATTATATTGGTAAATAATCGCTCGGCATCGGCATCCGAAATTGTGGCTGGCTCGTTACAAGATTTAGACCGAGCCGTTGTTATTGGCCAGCAAAGTTTTGGTAAAGGCCTTGTACAGCAAACCTTTAATCTGCCTTATAATAGCTTAGTAAAAATAACCGTAGCCAAATATTACACCCCATCGGGTAGGTGCATACAAGCCTTAGATTACACCCACCGAAGCCAAGATGGTGCGGTAAACAAGTTTTCGGATTCGTTAAAAACCGAGTTTAAAACCAAAAACGGTCGCTCGGTTTACGATGGTAGTGGCATATACCCCGATGTGTTTATAAAACCTTATACCTATCATCAAATTACCCAATCCTTACTTAGCAAGTATTTACTATTCGATTACGCAAGTAGCTTTGTGCAAAAAAATCCTCAAATTTTACCTGCCAAAGATTTCCATTTAAGCGATACCGATTATGCCAACTTTATAGCCTATTTAAGCAATAAAGATTATAGCTACCAAACCGAAACCGAAGCCATGTTACAAACATTGTTAAAACAAGCCGAAAAAGAAAAAACCTATACCGAATTAAAAACCGAATTAGAAACCTTAAAAACCAAAGTTTACCTCACCAAAAAAGACGACCTAAATCAATATAAACCCGAAATAAAGAGGGTATTGGAAAGCGAAATTGTACAACGCTATTATTACGATAAAGGCAAAGCCCAGCAAGCTTTCCAGTACGATAACGAATTAAAAGAAGCCATAAAACTATTGAACAATAAAACCAATTACAAGGCCATTTTAACAGGCGAAAACAAGTATAAAGTAATAGGAAAACCAGGGAAAATGCTGGTACAAGAAGATTGATTTTTTTGTTTACTTGGGCTGTATAGATAAAAAATAGCGTTTTTATAGCTAAAAAACCTCAAAAGTCGTCTGAAACTTAGGCGACTTTTGAGGTTTAATTATTGCGTATAATGCTATAACCTATTTAGCTATTACCACCTTTTTTACAGTTGATGAAGCACCTGATTGTACTTGTATAATGTACATTCCTGCACTCCAATTGCTCGAATCAATTGTGGTACTATTGCCAGTAGCTGTTAGGCTGGTAATTACTTTACCATCTAGTGTTGTTACGCTTATGCTTGCATTGGCATCGTTGCTATTTACGTTAAAGCTATTGCTAGCAGGGTTGGGGTAAATGGTTACATCTGAAACGGCTGTTGGTGTGTTTAGTGTAGCTTTATTTGCTGTCATCTCGCCAGAGGCACCTGTGGGGATGTATTTATCCAAATTAGCTGCGCCAATAACCGTAATATTTCCAATGCCTGGGCCTGTCCAGCCAATGGCAAGATTATCGCCACCAAAACCTTCTTTCATATAGGCTTTAAAAAAGTATTTTTGCCCTGCCGTTAAGTTTCTAACTGTGGATGCTTGTGTAGGATATTTTGTCCATTCCCTAGGGTTTGTCCAATCGTTATGGTAAGCGATGCGGGTAGCATTAACTGGTGAATTATTGCTACTTAGGTAAAACTCCGAATTATCATCACCGGCCACATAAAAAGTATAATTACCTGTGGTAGAGGGTACAATATATCCTCTTACACGCACTCCATAATTATCCGAGCTATTGCTAGGTATTTCCAACGATGTTAAGGTTGTTGTGCTATTAGGTGTAGTGTTTATGGGAATATTACTTATCGTGGTTCCTCCAATATTTGTCCAAGTATCTAAGTTTACATTGCCTGTAATACCACTTGGATTATAAGGGCTTACAACATAATCATCAAAATAAGCCGAGCTGGTAGCACCTGTCCAGGCACTTACCATTACCGAGGTGTTATTTGCACCCATGGTAAACACAATATCGCCCGATTGTGTCCAATTGGTTGATGTAAGTTGTGCGCCTTTTTGCCCTCCTGTACCATAATTGTTAAGGGTAATCCAAATATCAACACCATTTACTGCTTTTACCCATCCTTTGAGCGAGTAAGTTGCACCTGGTGTTAAGCCTGTAACGGTATAATTAGCACCACCGTTCGAGAAAAAACCAGATTTTGTACCCGAGCGAACGTTAGCGGTATTGATACTGGCTGTGCCATAAGTACTCCAAGATGTAAAATTATCTTCGAAGCCTAAGTTGGCTGCGGGTGCACTTCCTAATGCATTTTTTACCGCATTATAAAATATGGTACCCATTTTATCGTAGCCTACTTGGTTTGGGTGAATGCCATCGCTACTAATATCTGTTGCTAGTGATAGTGATGTTGCATTAACATAATACACTTTTTTACCTGCATTAAATTTAGTGTTACACATACCAGGCATTGCATTATTGTAAGCCACGCCATTGGCCTGTGCTACACCAGGTAAGCGGCCATCGGCAGGGCTTTCATAAGCATTGTATGCCATTGGTGGGATAGATGCTACCAATACCTTTGCATTGGGATATAGCTCGCAGGCTTTATCCACCAAGGTGCTAAGTGGCGTAATCGATCCACCAACGGTAGCCCAGCCACAATCGTTAGTACCTTCCCATATCAAAATAATATCGGCGGGGTACGAGGCATAAAACGACTCTAATTGCAACTGCACAAAATCGCATGGCCTACCACTGTAACCTGCGTGGTCGCCATCGTAGGTGGTGGCACCGTCGTTTTTGGGACCTACCATGTTAAAACTAATGCCATCTGCAGTTAATAATTCACACATTTTACGGCGGTAGCTAGGGCCAAAGTCTGTTGTTGACTCTCCAAGCGAGAGAATTTTTGTTTGAGAAAATCCTATTTCACAAAACAACAACGAAACACAAAAAAATAATACTTTTTTCATTTTTTTTTTATTTAATAATTGGTTAATAGATACAAGTACTTTACACTTGCTATAATTTGGTTATAATTTTATATAAAACTAGAGATTTTTTTGTTTCATTTTTACATATATTCTATCTAAGAGTACTATTGTATTAACATGTTTTTTACAGAGTTACCAGCGAACTTTACTACCGCTTAATAACGAAATATTTGGTTAAAACCAAAACAACACTTACACATTCTTAAATTTTATGGCACAAAAAAAAGACCGCCTAACACTTAGGCGGTCTTTTTTTTGGGGTTTATTTTTTTGTCTGTGGCAAATACTATTTGGCTATCAGCACTTTTTTGATGCTCGATTGGTTGCCTGATTGTACTTGTATAATGTACATCCCTGCACTCCAATTGCTCGAATCAATTGTGGTTAATTTACCATTGGCATTTACACTTTTTACCACTTTGCCCTCCAATGTGCTAATGGTAATTTTTGCGCTATTACCATCGCTACTTACATTAAAGCTAGTGCTTGCAGGGTTAGGATAAATAGTAACATCCGTTGTTGCCGAAGCGGATAGCGCAGCATTATTTGGTGCACTCAATTCGCCAGGCGCACCTGATGGTATGTATCTATCTAAATTAGCTGCACCAATAACCGTAATGGTAGAAATACCAGGGCCTGTCCAGCCGATGGCAAGATTATCGCCACCAAAACCTTCTTTCATTAAGGCTCTAAAGTAGTATTTTTGACCAGCTACAAGGCTTTTTGGTGCAGATTGTTGGCTGGCATACAAGTTCCACACCCTAGAGCCAGTCCACTGACCGTTGGAGGCTATCAAAACACTATTTATGGGCTGGTTATTGGTACTCAAGTAAAACTCTCCATTATCATCGCTAGCAATGTAAAAAGTATAATTACCTGATATGCTTGGCACAATGTAACCTCTTATCCTTACTCCATAATTATCTCCAGCGGCCGAAGGTATTTCTAAAGATGTTAAAATACTGGTAGTATTAGGCGTAGTTGTTAGTGGTATTGCCGATACTGATGTACCCGTAATGTTAGTCCAAGTTTCTTGGGTAACGTTACCAGTGATAGTACCACCACTTGTACCCACAGTAATTACAAGCGTATTACTACCAGTACCACCAGCATTAGTTGCGCTGATAGATACATTGCTAGTACCAGCAGCACTAGGTGTACCACTAATTACGCCAGTAGATGTATTCACACTTAAACCAGCAGGTAAGCCAGTAGCGTTATAGCTAGTAGGCGAGTTGCTGGCTGTAATGGTATAGCTAAATGCTGTACCTACAGTAGCACTTCGGCTAAGGACACTAGTAATTGAAGGGGCAGTAACGCCACCAACCGCTTGTGTTGTTCCTAAGAACTCAACTTCGGCCACATCGGCATAATCGTTAGGCTCGTAAAAACGGAAGTAACGATAAAAATTAGCATCACTTATAGTTATTGTATTCCAAGCTTCGGGAGGATTGGAGGTTACGCTATAAATGTTTGTCCAGTTAGTACCATTAGTAGATGCTTGGAATACACCACCTACCATACGAGCCGAGAAACCAACCCTAGGATAAAACCTAAGCGTAGATAAACGACCAGTAAGCGTAGCTCCCAAGTCTAGTTGTGCAAAGCTATTGGTATTGGCAGGGGCAAAAAAAGTATTGATGTTACCATCAAACACATTAGCAGCTGCGTATTGCGCCTCGTTGTTGTAAGCTGCGCTGCCCGTAACTGTACCAGTAAACAGGGTGCCTGTACCACCACTTGTACCAACAGTAATTACAAGCGTATTACTACCAGTACCACCAGCATTAGTTGCGCTGATAGATACATTGCTAGTACCAGCAGCACTAGGTGTACCACTAATTACACCAGTAGATGTATTTACACTTAAACCAGCAGGTAAGCCAGTAGCATTATAACTAGTAGGCGAATTACTTGCTGTAATGGTATAGCTAAATGCTGTACCTACAGTAGCCGAAGCACTTAATCCACTTGTAATAGCTGGAGCAGTAACTCCGCCACCACTACCCGAACGGTAAAACTCTACCTCAGCAACGTTACCATAGCCATCATTAGGTGATAGGTAACGCACATAACGGAAGCTACCACCGTTGGTAATACTAACCGTAGTAAATGAGTTAGGTGCATTAGTGGTAATAGTATGTAGATTAGTTACGCCACTACTAAAATCGGCAGTATTAGAACCTTGGAATATACCTCCATTCATACGAGAACCCAAACTTTCGCGAGGATAGTAACGCACTTGGTTCACAACTTGTGCAGTTCCTAAATCGAGGCCTACCCAGTTGCCATTGGCTCCAGGGGCATCAAAGAAAGTGCTGGTATTGTTATCAAAGGCCTTATCGCGGGTGTTGCCATTGTTATTATATGAACCCGTAGTACCGATAATTGTACCAGTGAGTTTTACTGGCGCATTAGGGTCGGGTGCAATGGTAAATACCAAAGTAGCAACAGGGCTAGTTCCGCCAGCATTGGTGGCACTAATAGAGGTATTAAATGTACCACTAGCACCAGGCGTACCGCTAATTACACCAGTAGAAGTATTTACGCTTAATCCTGCGGGCAGGTTAGTGGCATCATAGCTCGTGGGCGAGTTGCTAGCAGTTATGCTGTAACTTAATGCAGTACCAACAGTACCACTTCTTGATAATGTACTGGTAATTGAAGGTGTAGGGGGTAAGGCAGCGTTGATTGTAAAAACCAAAGTAGCCGAAGCACCTGTACCACCAGCGTTGGTAGCATTAATTAAAGTATTAAATGTACCAGTAGCACTAGGTGTACCGCTTATTACGCCAGTAGAAGTATTTACACTTAAACCTGCGGGTAAACCAGTAGCGTTAAAGCTAGTGGGCGAGTTGGTGGCTGTAATGGTGTAGCTTAGCGAAGTGCCCACATTGCCCGTACGGCTAAGCGCACTGTTAATTACAGGAACAGCTGCTGCCGTTACAGTAAGCGTTCCAGCAGTGCTTGTAATATTTCCTTGGCTGTTAGTGCCTACGGCTCTAAATTGGTCACCGCTCATACCAGCGGTAACGCCCGAAACCGTAAGTGTACTTGTAGTAACACCACTGTATGCGCCACCTGCAGATAAGTTAGAGAATGTAGAACTACCACTAGCAGCCCTTTGCCATTGAATGCTTGGAGCAGGGTTACCACTAATAGATACATTAAAACTAGCCGAAGCACCAGCAACAGCCGACTGATTGGTAGGTTGTGTAGCTATGGCAGGCGCAGCAAGTGCAGCACCCACAGGAGTAACTACGGTGCAAGAGTTCCAGCTTACCCAAATCTTGCCATTGCGGTCAACGGTGATGCCTTGTACCGAGTGGAAATTATTGTTTGAACTTGTTTGTGCAGCCCAAGTTGCCCCGTCATCGCTAGAGTAATAAAGGCGGGGTTGAGCATCTCCAGATGCTTTTCCGAAGATGGCAATTTTGCCATCGCATGAAGATACATAACGCGATTCGAAGTATTGTGCAGTCGAATTCCAAGTTTGCCCTCCATCACGAGATACTTTTACGCCTGCAAAGTCGCCTGCAGCCCAAAGATTATTAGAGCGTACAGGGTCGGATACTAATCCCCATACCCAAGTACCTACACCAAAAGGGTGGGTAGCGGTAGTCCAATTTGCACCATTATCGGTTGATTTGTAAAAATTTTGACCACGGGCAACGAAGTAGCGTACATTAGATTGTGTAGCATCACGCTCGATAAAGCAGTTTTGCGGGCTGTAACGGCCGCCAGTAGGGGAGTTATCAGGCAGGCCCGATACACCGCTAAATGAAGTACCACCGTTGGTAGTGCGATAAACTTTTTGAGCAGGGCTACCTACTTCAGATAAAACAACCAAAAAATCGTTTGCATCAGTAAAAGACATCACCGACTTGGTAATTCCATCAGTTGAAGCGGGGAGACCTGTGCCGTTTAAATTAGAGTTAGTCCAGTTTACGCCACCGTCAGATGATTTTAATAGTATGTTGGCATTAGCACCTTGATTAACACCAGCAATTACAAGGTTTTGGGTATTAGGCCCTTCCATCACACGGAAACTACCATGTAATGAGGTAAAAAACTTGCAGGAACTTAAACTCGCTTGTCCGCTTGCACCACCATCGGTAACAATGGCCGAACCAATATCAGATGCAGGGATGTAAATACGGTTCGCATCGTAACGGCTTACACCAGCCAAGTAAGTTTTAACAGCAGCTATACCACTACCATTAGGGAAGTACTGCCACGAAAGGCCTTTATCCAAGCTGTACATGGCAGCACCACCACCAGTAATAATCCATTTATTGGGGTTTGTTACATCTTCTATAACTTGGTCGGTACCATAGTCAGGATGGTTTTTAGCAGCCATAATGGCTGCGGTAGTCCAAATGGGTGTTGGGTTGGTATTTAGTGTGGTAGCCCTTACAGTAAAAGTTTGCCCTCCATCGCCTGCTGGGCTAAAGCCGTGGCGGTCGCCGCTTGTATTCCAAGCACTAGACGATCCGTCAGAAAATACTTGTAAACCAGTAGGGTAGCCAAAGTAAAGGTTAGAAGTAGCCGCATCGCTTACCGAGTAAGTGGCAGCATTGTTATAATCGGTAGCTGTAATACGTGATATACCACCACCATTATTATTACTACGGTTTACAAGGCCTACGCCAGCAAAAGTGCCCGAGGTAAAGCGAGAAATCATACCCACATCGGTAAGACGCCCCGAGCCTCCTACCAAGTTAAAGTTGTTACCTCCATCGGTAGAAACATAAAGCCCATTATCCGAACCTACCCAAATTTGATTGGCGTAGGCAGCTACGTTGTGCAAGGTGCGGGCTCGGTTGCTATCAAAGTTGCTACCACCAGCTTTAGCCCAGCTAGAGCCACCATTAGATGATTTCCAAAGCCAGCCAGTTTGTCCTTTACGTGGCCCAGCAAACCAAATCTCGTTCGGATTATTTGAGCGTATCAAAATCGGCGACGAACCACGGAAGCGTGGGGTATTATCGCCAACATCCGATAGCAGGGCTGTCCAGTTGGTACCGCCATTGGTTGATTTCCAAAGCGCATCGTTGGTAGAATAATAAACCACGTCTGCATTGTCTTTTTGTACGGCCATACCGTATCCCACAATATCGCCACCCGGAATGTTCCAGTTAAGGTAGCTCCAGTTTGTACCTCCATTATCACTACGCCAAGCACCAAATACATCGCCGTAGGCGTATAGGCGGCCATTATTTGCTTGGGCAAAACCGCTGGTCCAGCCACCACCATCAAGGGGTACAGCTTTAAAGGTTTGCGCTTGCGCCGAAGCGGATAAAAAAACAGTACTTGCAATAAATGCGAGGCCAGCTATAAGCCAACATGTTTTTTGCTTTAGTAAACGCCCAAGATGGCCGACTTTAGCAAAAACGTTAACGATGTAATCTGTAGATGAGGAACTTTTTCCACAAGCAACAGATAAAATCGAGAATGATAGTTTCTTTCTCATTTTTTTTAAAAATTAGTTAATAAATTGGTTAATAAGTGCAAGATTGGGCTTGCTATAATTGGTTATTATTTAACATAAATATATTCTGTTTTGTTTAACACAAGTGTTTTTATTTTAGCTAAAATTTGTGCTATATTATCTTGTGAACTAAATACCGTGTTTGTTATCGGTATTTGGCTATTTTATAAATTGACGCTATTTTTTTAAATGATTTTTTGTATCCAACTTATATTTTTAGTTTTATGCCTGTGAAAAAAACAAAATCTTACTTCGCCTCTGATTTCCACCTAGGGGCACCTTCGTATTTTTTAAGCCGAGAGCGTGAAAATAGAATTGTGAATTGGCTAGATATGATTAAACCCGATGCCGCCGAAGTTTTTTTGATGGGTGATATTTTTGATTTTTGGTTCGAGTATAAAACAGTAGTCCCCAAAGGGTATATAAGGTTATTGGGTAAGTTGGCCGAATTAAGCGATGCTGGTACGCAGTTTTATTTTTTTAAAGGTAACCACGATATGTGGGTTTTTGATTATTTTCAAAAAGAATTTAATATGAAGATAGTTGATGACGAACTAGAAATAGTGCGCAATGGTAAAAAGTTTTTTTTACATCATGGCGATGGGGTAGGTAAAGGTGATAAAGGATATAAATTATTAAAAAAGGTATTTAGAAGTAAATTTTGCCAATGGTTATTTTCTGTTGCACATCCAAATATAGGTGTAGGGTTGGCTAATTATTGGAGTAGCAAAAGCAAGTACGCAAAGCGTAACGAAAAAAAATTTGAAGCCGTAGAGTTAGCATGGATTACTGATTTTAACCAACAACAAATTTCGCAAGGTAATAATTTTGATTATATAGTGATGGGGCACAGGCATTTTCCTATTGATGTTGCTTTGCAGCAAGGCACACGCTACATTAATTTAGGCGAGTGGATTAATTTTAATACTTATGCTGTATTTGATGGTAATGCGCTTAAATTAATGCGCTGGGATGCCTAAGTTTACACACTTATATTGATATTTTTTTTATCTAATAGCCAAAGTATAAAATACCAAATAATTACAAAACTTATAGCCCCAAGCAACGATGATAAGTAGGGGTTTTTTATTACGCTTACAAAAAGTATTTGGTACAGCCACGTTTTAATCCCTATTGTACTGCTCCCAACGCTTATCCATTTTATTGTAAAAAGTTTTGCTACAATAGCCGAGCCGAAAAAAACGGTTATTGCGTTTTTGCTATATACTAAAAAAAGGTTCAAATAGTTTTTATGGTTTTTAACATCTACATAGTAATAAATAACCGAAAAAATTATAGTTGCTAAGCCTCCTGTTACTAAAACGTACGAACTTGTCCACAACGATTTATTGATAGGAAAAAAAAACCCGAAACACACGCCCAATACTACTGCAGTAGTACCGTGGTATATCATTCGTAATGCGGTAATGCCATTATATTTGGGGGTTTCTTTAAGTATATAGCCAATTACCATACCAAATATACCAGAGGCTATGGCGGGCAGTGTGCTTAAAACGCCTTCGGGGTCCCAGGTTACGGTTTGTTTCCAAGTGTGGTTTTGGGTAATTATTAACCTATCAATCCAGGCGGCTAGGTTGGTTTCTATGCCTAAATTTGCTGCACCATAGTTAGGTACAGGCATATATACCATTAATAAATAGTAAGCTAAAAGTATAAACCAAAACAAAAAAAATTGGGTATGCCTATTGGTTTTTAAAAATAAAATGGCGCATATAATGTAAACAATACCTACCCTTTGTAGTACACCGGGTATGCGTACATGCTCAAAATCGAAATACGGAAACAAGTTTAGTAATAAGCCTAAGCTGATGAGTATAGCACCTCTTTTTAAAATTTTTGCCAAAAGTATGCTATGCGAAATATTAGATTTTGCCGTATAAAACGCTAGTACAATTGATACACCTACAATAAATATAAAAAATGGAAATATGAAGTCGGTGGGTGTGCAACCATCCCAAGCGGCATGTTTTAGTGGTGCATAAATATATGCCCAGTCGCCAGGGTTGTTTACCAGTATCATGGCGGCTACGGTAATGCCTCTAAAAACATCAAGGGAGAGTAATCTTTGGGTTAAGTTATTGTATTCCATTGTGTTTGGTTTATTTTTTAAAAAGAATAGATGAGCAAATTAATTTTTTTTTTGTTATGATGCAACATTTTGTTGGGTATAGGCATCTAATGAATTAAAAAACAAAAAGAAATAAAAAATTATGAAAAAGTTAAAAACAATTTTAGTAGCATTTGTAATGCTAAGTGGTACATTGCTAGCCAGCGCACACACCCAGCCCGAACAAGATAAAGGCACTTTGGCGTTTTCGATTACGGCTTATTTAAACATGGTAAACTCGGGCAATACCAAGGATTACGCATCGGTATTGGCTGATGATGTAAAATTTAATACCACCCGAGGTGGCAAAATAATTACCCATGGAAAAAGCGAAGAGCTAGATTTTATACGCCGAGTGGGCAATGTAAAGCAAAACTGCAAAACCGAATACAGTACCATAAGCACTGCTGAAAATTTTTGTGTAATAAAGGTAAGCATGACCTACGATAGCTTTGTAAAAGAAAACATTATTTCGTTTTCGAAAACCGATAATGGCTGGAAAATTACCGATGTTACCTCGGTTTTTAAGTAAAATATAGCTTATTAATTTACGCTGAACTAAAATTTTTACCGCTTACCCCTAGTTTAACCAATGTTATTGCGCTATGCAATGGCATTGGTTTTTTTAGTTTTAGGGCTTTGTTAAACATGTTACGTCGGTTTCGGAAATGTGTGGCGGGGGGCTAGCCAAAGTTAAAAACCTCAGCCCTGAGTTAAATAAACGGGATAGTAATGGAAAGCCCGAAGTGCTAAGGGTTTGCGCTTGGGCGGACTTGTAATGGATAGCCCGGCTAGCCCAACTTAATGGGTAGAAAGTGGGTTTTCCAATAAAAAAATAATTTGGGGTTTGTTGTTTTTTATGAAAGTTTTTCTGCTATAATAAACTTAATTTACAATGTAGGTGTGATGGCAAATACTAAAATTGTAAAAGAGTTTGACACAGTTAAAACTTTTCGGGAAATTTAAAATCAAAATTTCAAAAGATACAAAAGGAATAACTTTTGAACAATTGCAAGTATATTTAGATAAAACAAAACTAAAATTACATAAATAGCAAACAATGTATTGTTTTATTTTAAAACAATATTTACTTTTGTTGCGTTTAATTTTTTAAATAGTAGCAGGCATGAATATACCACTCACACAAAAACAAATAGGCAAGCGCATAGCCCAGCTTCGTAAAGCCAAGGGCTTATCGCAGCAAGAGTTGGCGCAAAGCGTAAAAATATCGAGGCCATCGTTGGCCCAAATTGAGCTGGGCAATAGAAGCGTTGATGTGCTTGAATTTCAACAGTTTTCGATGGTGTTAAATTTTTCTTTAGATGATTTTATGTCCGAAAACTTTAAGATAAACAAAGATACTGAAGGCGTTGCCGAAGCAGAAACCAAGCAATTAAACGAACGAGTTTCTGTACCAACATTGCAAGTTAGTAAATTTAAAAATGTGTTGCTTTACATTTTAGAAGCATGTGCGGGCAAACCCAATGTGGGCGAAACCGTGTTGTATAAGTTATTGTATTTTTCTGATTTTAACTATTACGAATTGTACGAAGAGCATTTAACAGGTGCAAAATACCGTAAGTTGCCCTATGGCCCAGTTCCACAAAAATTAGATATAATAATTGCCCAGATGATAGAAAGCGGAGTCATACAACGTATAAAAACAAAGTATTTCGATAAAATACAAACCCGCTACATACCACTTGCCAAAGCTAATTTAACCGAATTAAAGGCAAGCGAAAAAGAAGTGATTGATAAGGTAATAGCGCAAATGGGCGATTGGTCGGCAACGGTAATAAGTAGCTACTCTCATGGCGACAAACCCTGGAAAGCAACAGGTACCAATAGCGAAATAAACTATGAATTAGCTTTTTACAGACGTTCGCCTTATTCGGTTAGGGTATATAAAGAAGATGAAGATGCAATTTGAAGAACTTTTGGAGTTTAAAAAGGATTTAAAACAACTACTTAAAAAATTTAGAACACTAAACGATGATTTAGATGTGGTAAAGCAAGACCTAAGTGATGAACCTGGAGAATGTCCACCGTTTAGTTTTCGTATCAGTAATTTAGCTTTGGAAACCTGTGTAATAAAAGTAAAAAAAATTGCTTGTAAAGCCTTAAAAGGTAGAGGTGTAAATTCGGGTTTACGCTTAATTTATGCTTATTTTAAAAACGATGAAAAAATAGTTTTTATTGAACTTTATCATAAAAATGATAAAGAAAATGAGGACAAACAAAGAATAATAGATAATTTTAAATAATAAAAGTTTCGGAGGAAACATTTGTGCGAAAACGGGAATTAAATTTTAAAAATGTATCATTTTTTATCAAATTATAGGGTTTTTATAGAATTGGCTGGGTATAAAAGCAATACAATTTGCGTAAATCTTTGTGTTACAAGCAAGCCTAACAGACGACACAACTACGACCAAACGGACGACTATAAACATAAAATGAAACGCTAATTTTGATAGGTGACCAATATACAGGCCATATTTCAACTGGTTAACAAATCCGTTCGTAAATGGCACATTTGGTTTTGCCCGACACACAAGCCGCCCCTTCGCAAAACCAAAAGAGCCATTTTTTGCCCACGCACCAACAATGACACTGAGCATTTAAAACTTAACTTAGCCGACAGAAATAATATAAAAATGGCAAAACAGAAGAAAGAAACCGACAACGGAGGTTCGCAAACACCTTTGAAAAACAAAACAAAGCGTGAGCAAATAAAAGAAAAAGCAAGAACCGTTGAAATAAACGGCAAACAGAAAAACTACCGTGACCGTGAAAAGGAAATATTGTTTGTAGATTTAAGGCGTTGGGGACAAGAATTTGAAAAACAATTTATTGAACTCACAGAAGAAGACATTGCCAAAGTAGCCGAAAACTACCACAACTGGCAACAAGCTACAATGATGAATGATAAATTGTTAATGGTTAATAAAAACAAGAGCATTAACAATTCACCATTAAACATTTACCATTATAAAGATGTGCCTGAGTATTGCTACTCTGCCAGTTTTGAACAAATACAGGCAAACGATTTTTCGCTGGTGCCAAGCAAATACATTGAGTTTATTGACCGTGATAGCGAAATAGATTTTGATACCGAAATGAA
>JAAFJW010000026.1 GCA_013298995.1 Sphingobacteriales bacterium
ATCAACCACACATACCTTAACGGGGGCTATTATTGGTGTAGGCTTGGTTAAACGTGTATCGGCGGTGCGCTGGGGCGTAACCATTAGCTTGCTTTGGGCTTGGGTTTTAACCATACCCGTATCGGCCACTTTGGCTGGCTTGGTTTTTGCTTTGGTACATTATTTTAGCTAAAAAACCGAGTTCGATTAAATGGTATAATACACTGTAAGTCAATGTTATTGATGGTTTAAAACATTTTGATAGCTACCTTCAAAATAGGAGTTGGATTTTTTCGAAGCATGTTTTTAGATGAAGGTACAAAACCCTTCGCTTAGGTTATCTTTCCCAATAACCTGAGTTACGATGATTAAATAATAGTATAATTTGTTGTAAATCAATGTTTTTTACGGTGTAAAAGCGTTAACCCACATTGCGCAGCCACATTTTGATTTGTAAAATAATTGTAAAAAAGTATTATTTTTGTGTGAAAAGCCTCAAAATTCTACCGTTTTTATTTGAATTTTCTGTGGGGAGGTACAGGTTCATAAATTATATTCGACTGTAGAGGGCTGAAAACGATTTGTTTACATTTTCGGTATTTTTGTGTACACCAGCTTTTTGTAGTATTGCGAGCTATGTATTTTAAAATGAGTTGCCGTACCTATGCTCCGAGCCTACTGAAAAATTAAAGGAAATTCAAATAGCTTTAAACATCAAAAGTAAACCATTCAAAAAATTACAATCTGTAAAATATGTAGTACACAAACCGACATTAAAAAAAATAAAATTGCTTACTTACAAGGCAGTTAGGTCTGGTTAGTAAGCAATGTGGGTTACGGTAAAAAAATAAATGCCGATGTAGCTTACGCAAGATTGCATTTCAATTCCAACATGGTGCGATTAAGGTCAAACGGTTAACGATTGCAACGGCCTGCCTGCGCAGGTAGGTAACCCGCTAATCATCATAATAAAACAAAATTATTCATCGCAACTCGGGGTATAAATAGCGTTGCTCAAAAATTTTAGTGTATTGTAATTTTAAACTATCCGCAGTAATAAGCCCTTTAGGTATTCGCCTTCGGTAAACGAAACCCTTACGGGATGGTCTTCGGGTTGGTGTAATTGTTGTATAATTTGGATTTCTTTGCCAGCATCAAGCGCTGCCCAAGCTATAATTTGTTTAAAAGTTTCCATATCTACCGCCCCCGAGCAACTAAATGTGGCTAATAAACCGCCTGTGGGGAGCAATTGCATGGCCATACGGTTAAGGTCTTTGTAGGCTCGGGCGGCTTTATCTAGTGCCGAGCGGGAGGGGGCATATTTTGGCGGGTCTAAAATGATTGCATCAAAAAAAACTTCTTGTTCTTTAAAAAGGCGCAGTTGTTTGTTAACATCGCTGTGTATGGTTTGGGTAATATCAAAAGCATTTAAAACGATATTTTTTTGTAAGGTTTCGATGGCTAAGGCCGAGCTATCAACGGCTGTAACTTGTGCTGCCCCTGCAGCCAAAGCATTTAAGGTAAAGCCTCCGCTGTAGCTAAAACAATCTAATACGGTTTTGCCTTTAAGGTAAGCGGCTACGGTATTGCGGTTGTGGCGTTGGTCGCAGTAAAAGCCCGATTTTTGCCCCTCGGCAATATTGATATGGTATTTTATGCCGTTTTCCATTACTTCCACATACTCGGGCGGAAACTCGCCCCACAATATCCCACTCGAAGCCTCCATACCATCATGCGCCCTAGCGGTTATATCGCTTTTATCGTAAATTCCTTTAGTGCTGGTTAGTTTTTGTAGTTCATCAATAATTATGTTTTTGTTGCGTTCGATACCTGTGGTTAAAATTTGTACCGAAAGGTAATCGGCGTATTTATCAACAATTAATCCCGGTAGGTAATCCGATTCGCTGTACACCAGCCTACAAGTATTGGTATTGGGGGTTAAAATATGGCTGCGGTTGGCTATTGCCGATTGTATGCGCTTACGCCACCAAGCCTCGTTGGGGGTGTGGGCTTCGTCCCATTCTAATAACCTGATGGCTACCCGTGATTGTGCGTTGTAATGCCCATAAGCCAAAAATTGTTTATCAAAAGCCAATACGCTTACCAATTGCCCGTTTTCGGGCTTGCCGTTTACCTGTTGCACTGCACCCGAAAACACCCAAGGGTGGCGTTGTAATACTGCTTTTTCTTTTCCTCTTTTTAATATTATTGATACCATAAGGGGCAAAGATAGTATTATTGGGGGAAGGTTATATTTATCCGAAAGAAAGGATACTTTTTGCGCTATCAGCACTAGCTTAGCCTTTGGGGGTGTTTTTTAGCTCCATTGTTTCCCCGAAATTTTACAATTAGCGTAGTGTTTACAGGCTTTTATGCTTGCGTTGGACACTCAAACTGGCTTTACAATACGTGTTGTGCTAATACTTTTTGTAAATCGTAAATGTTTACGTTTCTATCAAACTTTTTAGAAATGCTGGGTTGGCTTTCGCCTGATATCCAAATTTTTAGCTCGGCATCTAACTCAAAACTGCCTGCGGTTTCTATACTAAAGCGTGATATTGCTTTGTAAGCTACCGAAAGATACTCTACTTTTCGGCCTGTAATGCCCTGTTTATCAATTAATATTAAACGTTTGTTGGTAAACACAAAAACATCTCGTATTAGCTTAAAACCAATTTCGATAGTTTCGTTATCGGTTAATAAATTACCGCATTCTTTTTGCAAATCATCGGCCGTAGCCACGCCTGCATTGCCCAAAAGGCTCGAAAATAATCCCATATATTAGATTTTTGATTGGTGATTTTTGATTTAGTCTAACGCACATTGTCTGTAATCCTAAGGCTGGTTGCCCGAAGCCCGAAAGCCCGTTGCCCGAATTACGCTTTCCTCAATTTTATAATTCTTAAAAAATGTAAAGTTTTTAATATCGGGTAAACAGGGTCAATTTCGAACCATTTTTTTGCAAAATTGGGGCTGTTGGGGTACTTGTGGTGGTTGTTTTGAAACAATTCGCCCAGCATCATAAAACCTAGTGGGGTAGTGTTTTTAGATTTATCGTTGTTATCAAAATTAGCATAGCCGTATTTGTGCCCGCACCAATTTACAATAGCACCGTGTAATGGCCCCATAATAAAATGGATAGGTAGTAGCAAAAACATCCACCAATGGGTTGCAAAAAACACATAAAATGCGATATAACCTAAAGCAAAAGTTATGCGAGAGAAGTACGAAGTAGCAAACTCGTCCATACTTTTCCAAATAGGGTAGTTACCTGCAAATTCTTTTTCGGGTTGCATAATTCCCCGCTCGAAACCTACGTACATACCACGTGTGTTCCACATCATTTGGAAAACATCTTCAAAAAAATGTGGCGAGTGTGGGTCTTTTTCGGTATCGCTAAAGGCATGGTGCATACGGTGCATAATGGCATAAGCCTTAGGGTTTAGGTACGATGAACCTTGCGAAACGTAAGTTAAGGTATAAAAAAATTTTTCCCAAAACCTGCTTAGGGTAAACATTTTATGCGATGCGTATCGGTGTAAAAAAAATGTTTGTGAAAATAAAGAGAGAAACCAATGGGTAAGGAAAAATAAGAGAATGTACATATTGTTTGTAAACAGTTTTTTGTTAAACCGCCAAAGTTAATTTAAGTTTTAATATATTTTGATTATTATATTGATTTATGGTTTTTTATGTTAGTTGTTGTGTTGTTTGATGGGTTTCGAAGTTTTTTTAGCACAGGATTAAATGGCAACGCTGCTGGGAAAAGTGGGATTGAGGTTTAATTTTGACGTGTTAAAATTTCGTTGCTCTTTTTCGTTTACTTCAATTTTTTTAGTGCTTTGTTTTCAACTAATGATTTCATTTGAGTTATCGCAACTTTATTTAACTGAAAAAGCCTTTCATTTTGCAACATACCTTGCCTAATTAATAGTGCATTAATGCTTTCCATATTGCTTAACACTACAAGTTGTTCTAAATTGGCAAAGTCTCTAATGTTCCCTTTCAAATTTGTATTTTTCTCTCTCCATTCTTTAGCTGTTATCCCAAATAATGCAACATTCAATAAATCAGCTTCATTTGCATACATAAAACTAGCTTGTTGCTTGGTAATTTCTTTTGGAATTAAGCTTTCTTTTATTGCATCTGTATGAATAAGATAGTTTACTTTAGAAAGTGTTCTTTGCAAATTCCATTCTAATTTTAGCCTATCATTTTCTTCGTTTTTAAGTCTTTGAAATTCGTTTACCAAATAAATCTGAAATTCGGGGCTTAACCACATTGCAAAGTGAAAAGCAATATCTTTATGTGCAAAAGTCCCACCATAGCGACCAGATTTAACAATCATTCCTTTTGAAGCTGTTCTATCTAACCATTGCCCCACAGACATCAAAAATCTATTTGTTCCGGCTTCTTGTCCAATTACCCCGAATTCGGGGTAATTAAAACTTGGATTGTTGATTTTCTCCCAAACACCTAAATACTCTAAAGTGTTCTTGTTTGAAATCCATTTGCCAATTAAACCACTACCTTCTTTAAAAGTAGAAGTCATATCCGTTAAACTTATAAAGTCTGTATCGTTTTCAGTTACAACTGTTATTGGTGATGCGTTTACTTGTAAAAATCTACTTTTTGCCATTGTTGAAAATTATGTAAACAAACATACTATTCAAAACAGCATTTTTACAATAAATTAGTTTTCAAGGTTAAAACGTAATAAAATTTGTTATAAAACGTGAATTTACCACAAAATTCTCAATCTTACCAAAAAGCAGTTGGCAATTGTACCGTTAGTCAATGATATTTTTATAATTCTGCTCCCCTAATTTTCCAAATCGATAATAAGTTCTAAGTTCATCTGAAAACATTCCTATATTTTCTGTTTTAGTCTGAAGAAAAAAATATTTTTTATATCCTCCATCTTTTTTATATATCTCAAGATAATTTTTAACGCCATTTGATTTTTTACGTTCCCAAACCCTTGTTTTACCGTTAAATTTACCGCGAAAAGAATCACTTAGAATGCCTATTTTTTCAATTTCGTAAATTGTATAAACATCAAGATGACAAGTAATTTTATCAGAATCTATAATCAAGTAACCGCTATATTCTCCATTTGTGGTTTCGCACATAAAGAAGTTACTAGTCATAAAATAAACAGAATATAGAAATGAAATGATTGTAAAAACAAATCCCAATAATTCCAGATTCTCTTTATTTGAAGGAAATTTTGATTTCGTTGAATAAATTAAAAACGCTATTGACCATAAAAGAAATAGACTTAGCAAACGCTTATCCACCTTAAATGTATTGTTTGGTGTATATATTCTGAGTTTCTTTTCCAATAGTATTTTTCTAAATAATTTACGGTATCAAAAGTTTTCTTTTTTTATCGTTTTCATTTTTTACAATTTGTGTTGGCTAACAAAAAAACAAGCCCCAATCTACACAAAAACAATTTTAGGTAAAAAAACTGCTTTTATCCAAACCCCATAACCGTCAAAAACGTAATAAAAAACATTTTCCATCTGTCAAACTGGCATTATTCACCTTTTGGAACAACCCTTGTACATTGGTTTCTGTTAAATTTATTATCCAAAAAATCAAATTAAAAATATGATACAAGAAAAAGGGTCGATATCTATCCACACCGAAAACATTTTCCCCATTATCAAAAAATTTTTATACTCGGATAACGAGATATTTTTGCGTGAGCTGGTATCAAACGCTGTTGATGCTACCCAAAAATTAAAACGTTTATCATCATTAGGTCAATACAATGGCGAGGTAGGCGATTTACAGGTTGAAGTTGCTTTTGATGCCGATAAAAAAACCATCACTATTAGCGATAATGGACTGGGTATGACGGCCGAAGAAATTAAAAAATACATTAACCAAATTGCTTTTTCGGGTGCTACCGAGTTTGTAGAAAAATTTAAAGACGCCAAAGATGCCAACGAAATTATTGGCAAGTTTGGCTTAGGTTTTTACTCGGCCTTTATGGTATCGGATAATGTAGAAATCAACACCTTATCGTACCAAGATGGTGCTGAACCAGCCCGCTGGGTATGCGATGGTAGCACCACTTTCGAAATTACCGAAGGCACACGCAACACCCGTGGTACCGAAATTACCCTGCATATTAATGCCGAATCGGAAGAGTTTTTAGATAAAAACAAGCTAGAAACTATTTTAGAAAAATACTTTAAATTTATACCAGTACCCGTAAAATTTGGCACCAAAACCAATAGCGTACAAGATGGTGTTGATGAAGAAGATAAACCTAAATATATTGATGTTGAGGTGGACAATATTATTAATGCTGGTACACCAATTTGGACAAAAGCCCCTGCCGATTTAAGCGACGAAGATTACCTGAATTTTTACAAAGACCTTTATCCTTTTTCTGAAGACCCATTGTTTTGGATACACTTAAACGTGGATTATCCGTTTAACCTTACTGGCGTTTTATATTTCCCAAAACTTAAAAAAGATTTTGAAATACAACGCAACAAAATTAAACTATATAGCCGCCAAGTATTTATTACCGATGAGGTTAAAGATATTGTACCCGAGTTTTTAATGATGCTACACGGGGTAATAGATTCGCCCGATATACCACTAAATGTATCGCGTAGCTTTTTACAAGCCGATGGTAACGTTAAAAAAATAAACAGCTACATTACCAAAAAAGTAGGCGAAAAACTAGCCGAACTATTTAAAAAAGACCGTAAAGCCTACGAAACCAAATGGGAAGATATAGGCTTATTTGTAAAATACGGCATGGTAAGCGAAGAAAAATTTTACGATAAAGCAAAAGATTTTGCCTTGCTAACCAACACCCAAAAAGAGTTTTTTACTTTAGATGAATACCGCACAAAAGTAGAAGCCGCACAAACCGATAAAGACGGTAACGTAGTTTATATTTACACCGTTGACCCTGCCAAACAAGATGCCTTTATACAATCGGCACATAAAAAAGATTACGATGTATTGTTGATGGATTCGCCAATTGATAACCATTTTGTAAGCCAGCTAGAGCAAAAGCTAGAAAAAACACAATTAAGAAGAGTTGATAGTGGCGTTGCCGATAAACTGATTGATAAAGGCGAAAAAATGGAACATGTTTTAAGCGACGACCAAACCAAAAAAGTAAAAGAGGTTTTCGAAAAAGCCATTAACAAACCCGTTTACCAAGTAGAAATTGATGCGCTTAGCCCCGATGAAATGCCTGTTACCGTAACTATGGACGAATTTATGCGCCGTATGAAAGATATGGCTGCAATGGGTGGCGGTATGAGTTTTTACGGCAATATGCCCGATAGTTATAAAGTTGCTATTAACGGTAACCACAAATTAGTAACCCGCATAGCCAACAGTACCGATGAAACCGAGCAAACCCAACTGGCAAAACAAGCCTTTGATTTAGCCCTGCTATCGCAAGGAATGCTAACGGGTGCTAGTTTAACTGAGTTTGTAAACCGTAGCGTAAGTTTGATATAGAGTTTTTATTTTTATTATAAAAGCCACCTTGTGATGAACGAGGTGGCTTTTTTGTACCCGATGCCTTCGCTCCAAGCGAAGGCATCGGTGGTGTAGGTGTAAAAACAAAAATCCGTTTATAAATTGTACGATTTAAGAAAAGAAAAAATTATACTTGTAGAAAGAGGGAAATAATAGAAACGCATAAAAATAATCATGGGAAATGTAGCTACAACTGTTGAAGAACAAATAGAAATATTAAGAAAAAGAGGGCTAGAGTTAGACTATTCCGTAACCAAAATAAAAGAAATTTTGTTAGATATAGGCTATTACAGGCTAGGTTTTTATTGGAATCCATTTGAAAAAAACAGTACCCACGATTTTGAAAATGGGAGTAAATTTTCAGATGCTGTTTCACTTTATTATCTAGATGTTGATTTAAGAAACTTGCTTTTAAAATGTTTAAACAGAATTGAAATTAATTTTAAAACTTGTTTAATATATTACGTATCAAACAAATATAAAGGGTCTCCCACTTGGTTTATTGATTCTAAATTAATTAGCAATAACTTTATTGTAGATATTGATAAATTTTATTCCGAAGATTTCAAAAAGAAAAATAAAGCTATTAAAACCCATCATCTCAAATACATAAATGACAAATATGCACCCGCTTGGAAAACGTTAGAATTTTTTACATTTGGCACAATTTTAAAACTTTATTTAAGTCTAAAAGATGAAGATTTAAAAAAAGAAATTGCCTTTAAATTCGGTATAAAATCTTTAAAAGTATTTGAAAATCATTTAAGAACAATAATTTTTGTTAGAAATATTTGCGCCCACGGCGGTGTTGTTTTCGATTTAAAAACCCCAAAAGGCATTTCTAATATTCCAGTTTTAAATTTTTATAGAAATGATAACCATTCGCTTGATGCTGCTATAAAACTCATAACTTTTTATTTAGGTAAAATTTCAACAGATAGAGAAAGCGAATTAAAAAATAAAATAACCGAACTAATTAATCCTCACAAGAATAACATAGTATTAAGCAAAATCATCGAAACAAAAATCGGCTATTTATTTTAAAAAATTTACGCCATTTTGGTAAAATATACAAATATATTATCTATATTTGTACTATAGTGCCCTTTAGAACACAGCTTCTCTGATGCACTTTAAAATTTAACTTAAAACCTAGACACTTGCTCTAGGTTTTCTTTTTTATACGTCTTTTACACAATATTGCTAAAATACATTTGCAATTTTGAATTGGTAATTGTTACTTTAAATTATTGCAATAAGTAACTGTTAAGCAACACCTTGTTGTTTTTTACTAAATCTTAAAACCATTATTTTCTATCAGGTATAATCCTACCCCAATTTCGTAAATAATATTTTTAAATTTGATTTAAAAATTAGCTGCATAAAAAGCACCGCCATGCCCGAAACAAATTTCGAAATACATTTACCACAATTTGATGGCCCGTTTGATTTGTTGCTATTTTTTATCGAACGAGACGAACTCGAAATACATGCCATACCTATTGCCAAAATAACCAACGATTTTTTAGATTATATAAACCAACTAACCGCCTTAAATGTAGAAGTTGCCGCCGATTTTATTTTGGTTGCCGCCACCCTTATGCGCATAAAAGCCAAAACTTTATTGCCCATACAACACCAAGAAAACGAAGATGATAGTAGCATTTCGGAAGAAGAACTTATTAACCGTTTAATTGCCTACAAAAAAATTAAACAACAAACCGAAATTTTAAAAACTTATGAAGAAACCCGTAGCCAGCAGGTAAAACGTGGAAACATTGCCCACGATATTAGCCTAGCAAACGCCAAGCAAGGCAATTATAACGAAGATATACTGAGCTTTGATTTATACAAACTGCTAAAAATTTATAAAACCTTATCGGAAAAGTATAATCAACAAATTGTGGCACATACACACGTAGTGGTGCAACAGCAATTTACCATTGCCCAGCAAAAAGAAATGATAAAACAATTGATGGATATAAACCAAAAACTAAGCTACCATCAAATAAAAAACAGTACCAAAAGCAAGGTAGAACTGGTATATAGCTTTTTGGCCGTGTTAGAAATGGTGCAAGAAAACCTTGTGCATATCGAAATAGGGCTAGGGTTTAATAATTTTTATATTCGGCCGCAGCCAATGCATCTTCAATAAAACTTACAATTTTTATTCCATCGGCAATACCCACCTCGGGAGCCAAATTATGTTGTAAGCAATGTATAACATTGGCCAAAAACTCATCGTGTTTATCCAACGAACCTTGGTAAAATTGGTAATCGTTGGCCGTAGTAACTTTATCAAAAACTGGTATTTGAGTGCTTTTTTCTAAGTTTACATATTCCAGTTTCTCCATATATTGGCCACCCACTTTAATATTTCCTTTGGTGGCAATAATGGTGAGGCTACTTTCCACATTTCTATCAAAAGCGGCATTGGTATAATTAAAAGTACCCGTACCTCCGTTTTCTAAATCAAATTTTATGGTACCGCTATCGTTAAATTCGGTTTTTATATGCTTGTTTAAGTTAAAACTTTCGGCAACAATGTTGCTAGGTTGGCCTGTAAGCCATATCATCAAATCAATAAAATGCGAAAACTGGGTAAATAGTGGCCCACCACCAAGCTCGAGTGTGGCTCGCCATGGCGATTCGCTATAATATTGCTGGCTGCGATTCCAAAAACAATTGATTTGTAAAAACAATATATCGCCTAGTTTGCGGTCGTCTATCAATTTTTTTAGCCAAATAGAAACAGGGCTGTAACGGTTTTGCATTACGGCAAATACTTTTTTACCCGATGCTGCCTCGGCAGCCAGCATTTTGTGGCCATCGGCAAGGTGTAATGCAATTGGTTTCTCGCAAATTACGTGGAAACCTGCATTTAAAAAAGTAATGGTATGCGCAGCGTGTAACCCATTAGGGGTACATACACACACCATATCGGCTTTAATACCAGCAGCCAAAAAATCTTCGATACTGGTAAAAAAAGGCAAAAGTTTATCAATTGATTTTCTTTTATTAAAATCAACATCAATGGCGGCAATTAACTCTGAGTGTGGGTTTTCGTTAATTATTTTACTATATTTTGTACCAATACGGCCTACGCCTATGATAACAAACTGAATTTTATTCATTCTGAGGTTTTGCTATAATATATTGTTTTTTTAGCTAATTTTAGGGCTCTTAAAAAAATTGCTCTTCGGTTTATGGATGCAATTTACAATTTTTACATAAAATACATAATAATAATTTAACTCAGCTTTTTAATATTTAGATGAAAAAAGACAAACTCATTTTTAACCTTATAGAAGAGGAAGAAAACAGACAAGAAAACGGCATAGAGCTAATAGCTTCGGAAAACTTTGTGAGCGAACAGGTTATGAAAGCCGCAGGCTCGGTATTAACCAATAAATATGCCGAAGGACTGCCTGGCAAACGCTATTATGGCGGCTGCGAAGTGGTTGATGAGATTGAAAATATTGCCATTGATAGGGCAAAAAAATTATTTAATGCCGAGTGGGCCAATGTACAACCACACTCGGGTGCGCAAGCCAATGCAGCAGTTTTTTTGGCAGTTTTAAAACCTGGCGATAAAATCTTAGGCTTCGATTTATCACACGGCGGTCATTTAACACACGGTTCACCAGTAAATTTTTCGGGCAAATATTACAAACCATTTTTTTATGGAGTAGATAAAGAAACAGGCCTAATAGATTATAAACAATTAGAAAAAGTAGCCTTGGCCGAAAAGCCAAAAATGATTATTTGCGGCGCATCCGCCTACTCACGCGATTGGGATTACGCCTTTATTAGGGCTGTGGCCGATAAAGTGGGGGCTATTTTGCTTGCCGATATTTCGCATCCATCAGGTTTAATTGCCCGTGGTTTATTAACCGACCCACTACCACATTGCCATATTGTTACCACCACTACCCACAAAACCCTGCGTGGCCCACGTGGCGGTTTAATTATGTTGGGTAAAGATTTCGAAAACCCTTTTGGTATTAAAAACCCTAAAGGCGAGTTACGTATGATGTCGGCTTTGCTAGATTCGGCTGTTTTCCCTGGCATACAAGGCGGTCCGCTCGAGCATATTATTGCCGCCAAAGCTATTGCATTTGGCGAAGCATTAAGCGATGATTACATGAAATACATTTTACAAGTGAAAAAAAATGCCGATGCCATGGCCAACGCATTTGTAGAACGTGGTTACACCCTTATATCGGGCGGTACCGATAACCATTTAATGCTGATTGATTTAACAAACAAAAACATATCGGGAAAAGCAGCCGAAGAAGCATTAGGCAAAGCCGATATTACGGTAAACAAAAACATGGTACCGTTTGATACCCGCTCGCCTTTTGTAACATCGGGCATACGTGTAGGTACCGCAGCCATAAGCACCCGAGGTTTAAAAGAAAAACACATGGTAAAAATTGTTGAGTTTATAGATGAGGTAATTGTAAACCATAGCGAAGAACTCGTATTGGAACGTGTACGCCAAAAAGTTAACGACATGATGGTTAAGCACCCATTGTATAAAAAAGGCTAATAAACTACCTAAAGTTTAAATTTAATTAGGGCGTTTTAACACGCTATGCGCTATATCTTTTTATTTATAGCCCCATTTTCCCCCTAACCCCAAAAGGGGAAAATGGGGCTATAAATAAAAAGGATGCCTGCCTGCGCAGGCAGGCCGCTTCTATCGTTAACGCAAATAAATTGCTTATAAACAATACATTACAAACAAATTAAACAAAAAATAAACACTCAAATCTTCTTCTTTAATCTCTAATTTCCTATAATTTTATGGCGAGGGTGGGTGGCTAAAATGCAGATTAATTTTTCATAAGTAAACGATATTTTGCTTCGCAACCTCAGAAAATTACAAGCCAAAACACAAAATTTAACCTACCTTTAAATTTTAAAAGAAGCACTTAACATATTGTATACAAGAGCCATTTTGCTCTCATAATTAAGTTAAGCTAAAAAAATTGAACGACAACCAAACTCGAAGATTATCATCGAATTTGAATAGAAAAATCGTAAACTTGCAAAGGCGTTTTTAATGACAAAATGAGCAAAAAATTAATACGGTTTGACTGGGCTATAAAAAGACTTTTGAGAAACAAAGCCAACTTTGTTGTACTCGAAGGGTTTTTAAGTGAGCTTTTGTTTGATAATATTAAAATTAAGCAAATTCTTGAAAGCGAAAGCAATCAAGAAACAGACGATGATAAATTTAATCGGGTTGATATTTTAAGTCAAAACTCAAAAAACGAACTAATAATTATTGAAATTCAAAATAGTTATGAAATTGATTATTTCCATAGAATGGTATATGGTGTTTCAAAAAGTATTTCAGACCATCATATTTTAGGTCAAAAATACGCTGAAGTAAAAAAAATAATTTCAATCAACATTGTATATTTTGACCTTGGCCAAGGGCAAGACTATATCTACAAAGGAAAAACAGATTTTATTGGGCTGCATCAAAAAGACTTATTGGGCCTTTCGGCGAAACAAAAAGCTACATTTTTAAAAGAAGAGGTTTCTAATATTTTTCCCGAATACTACTTGTTGAAAGTTAATCAATTTAACGACATAGCAAAAGATACTTTGGACGAGTGGGTTTATTTTTTGAAAAATAGCGAAGTAAAAGATAATTTTAAAGCCAAAGGACTTAAAGAAGCTGGCGAGGTATTAGACCTTATGCGATTGCCAAAAGCGGAACAATATGGCTATAATCGCTACATGGATAGTTTAAGTTTGAAAGCAAGTGAAATTTTTTCTTTAAAAACTGAAGCTGAGTTTAAGGTAAGAGAAGATGAAAGGCAAAAAATAAATTATGATAACGCCAAAATTGGAATTTTAGAAGGACTTTCAAATGAGTTGATTTCTAAACTAACCAGGTTGTCGGTTAAAGAAATAATAGCACTTAGAAGCCAAATGAAGAAATAAATATTTGCCTAAACTGGGGCAAGTAGCCCAAATTAAGGTACTTGTTTTTTATACAAAACATTTATTTTTTATGCGTTCACCCTAATATATTACTTCACCCGCTTTACATTATCTTTTACAAAACTTTCCCAGCCACTGTACGATTTACCATCGCCAGTAGCACTCATTTTTTGAAACGAGTGGCATACTGCCACTGCCAAGCCGTCGGTAGCATCCAAAAATTCGGGGCTTTCGGTAAATTTTAACAATTGCTTTAACATAGCAGCCACTTGCTCTTTGCCCGCATTACCGTTTCCGGTGATAGATTGTTTGATTTTTTTGGGCGAATACTCAAAAATAGGTAAACTTTTGGCCAAGCCAGCCGCCATAGCAACGCCTTGTGCCCTGCCTAGTTTAAGCATTACCTGAATATTTTTACCATAAAAAGGGGCTTCTAAGGCCATGCAATCGGGATGATATTGTTCGATTAAGCTAGTGGTACATTCAAATATACGTTGTAGCTTTAATGGGTGGTTATCCAAGTGCGCCATTTTTACCACGCCCAAGCTAATTAATTCGATAAGGTTGCCCGTTTCTTTTACCAAGCCGTAACCCATTACGGCCGTACCAGGGTCGATACCCAAAATAACACGTTCTTTGGATTTTTCCTTTAACATAGCAACAATATTAAGCTAAAATATTTAACATTGCGTAAAACCAATAGCACTTGACTTTACATCAAAAAAAAATACTGAACCGTACTATCAAAATTGCTGTATTATTATTGGCAACGTATTTTATATACAACAAGCTATCGGCCAGCCAAAACCTCGAAAACTTTTATTCGATTATCAAAAAATTAGCACCAAACGAAGTATATACCCAACTAGGTATTATTTTTTTATTGATGTTGCTTAATTGGTTTCTGGAGAGTTTAAAATGGCGCTACGTGATTAAAAAAGTAGAAAGCATATCGCTTTTAAAAGCCATCGAATCGGTGTTTTGTGGTTTAACTTGGGCTATATTTACACCCAACCGTATTGGCGAATATGGGGGGCGTATATTTTTTTTATCGTACCGAAAACGCATACAAGGCATGGTGGCTATGGGTGTAGGCCACATTGCACAAATGGTGGTTACCAGTATTATGGGGGCTATTGGCATTGTGTGGTTTGTATATAATTATGTACCCATACAACAGTGGATGCTCCCTTATTTTGCTTTTTGGGGCAGTGTAATTAGCGTGTGCTTATTGGTATTTTATTTTAATATTAGGTGGGTTAATTTTTTGCTTCTTAAAATCAAATTTATAAAAAAACACCAAAAATATTTTGGCGTATTAGCCCGATATAATAAAAAGGAGTTGCTTATTGTGTTGCTTTATAGCCTAGCAAGGTATAGCGTATTTACTAGCCAATACCTTATTATTTTACATTTTTTAATCCCCAGTTTACCTTTTTATCCATCGGCATTAATGGTGTTTATACTATTTTTGGTACAATCAAGTTTGCCATCGTTGGATGTATTGGATGTGGGCGTACGTACCTTAACGGCAAGCTATTTTTTTAGTTTTATTACAACAAACGAGACGATAGTAATTGCCTGTACAGCATTAATATGGTTGGTTAATTTAATTATTCCTGCTATATTGGGTTCATTGTTTATTTTTAAACTTAATTTCTTTGGGAGTAACCGTACTTAGCATTATTTCTATATTGCTTACTTTATTATACGCTTTTTTGGTTTTGTTTTTAAAACGAGGCTGGCATAAAATTTTGCCTTTTGCGCATACGCACAAGCCTGCTACAACCAAGGTATCGGTATTGATAGCTGCCCGTAACGAGGCCGAAAAAATACACCTCACCATCCAAGATATATTGGCGCAAAACTACCCCAAGCACTTATTTGAACTCATTGTGGTTGATGACCACTCGACCGATAATACCGCCCAAATTATTTTACAATACGCCGACCAAGGGGTAAAACTTATTAAACTTAACGAAAGCAAAGCACTAAACTCGTACAAGAAAAAAGCCATAACCGAAGCCATAAACTTAGCCAATGGCGATGTAATAATTACCACCGATGCCGATTGCCGTATGCAGCCCAATTGGCTAAGCGCTATTATTAATTACTACGAGCAAAACGAGTTTAAACTCATTAGTTCGCCAGTGGTATATTTTGAAGAGAAAACAAAATTTGAAGAATTGCAAACATTAGAGTTTTTATATTTAATAGGTTTAGGAGCCGCTGGTATAGGCAATGGTATGCCATCAACCTGTAATGGGGCCAACTTGGCTTATAGCAAAAAAATTTTTTTTGAATTAGGAGGTTTTAAAGGTATTGATGATGTAGCATCGGGCGATGATGAACTATTTTTACACAAGGTAGCACACGCTTACCCAGGCACAATTGGTTTTTGCAAATCGGCCGAAGCCATTGTTTATACCCATGCCAAGCCCGATTTGGCTGCCTTTATTTCACAGCGAAAACGCTGGGCCAGCAAAACGGTAAAATACAAAGACAAAAAAGTTTTAATGTTAGGCCTTGCAATATGGCTATTTAATATCAGCCTAATAAGTAATGTATGCTTAGGCACCATATATTATCCGTTATTGGGTTTATTTGCTTTACAGCTGATGGTAAAATATACGGTTGAATACCTGTTTTTAAAACCACTTACCCTTTTTATACAACGCCCCAAACTCATTAATTATTTACCCTTATTAACCATAGCGCACATTATCTATTTGGTATTTATTGGTATAGCAGGCAACTGGGGAAAATACAACTGGAAAGGGCGAATGGTGAGGTAAGGTTTTAATTTTAAAAACGTTGTGAAAATTTACACTATTTTTAAACAAAAAATCACTACCAAATAACTAATATCGTTTTTGCTATTGTGGTTTTTGTGTAAAACACTACTTTTGCCTTTTACAAAATTATAAAAATTAAAAACCACCATAATGTCGAATATACAAACCGAAAAACTGCCTATCGAACAAAATACACTACAAAAGGCAAGTAGCTTTATCGAAGAAAACAAAAAAAGCCTAGCGGTAATTTTAGCTACTGTTGTAGGTTTGGTAGCACTGTTTTTTGCGTATCAAAAACTTTACCTTGCACCACGCGAAACCGAGGCGGCCAACCAAATGTATAAAGCACAGCAATATTGGGAACAAAAAAGCTGGGATAAAGCCATTAAAGGTGATGGTAACTTCCCTGGCTTCGAAAAAATTATTTCGGATTATGCCAATACCAAATCGGCTAACTTGGCTTTTTATTACATTGGTATAGCTTATTTGAACAAAGGCGAATACCAAAAAGCTGCCGAAAACCTATCAAATTACAGTGGTAACGATGCTATAATTGCACCCTTAGCATTAGGCGGTGCAGGCGATGCGTATGTAGAACTTAAAGATTATGATAAAGCCATTACCTTTTTCAAAAAAGCAGCCGATAAAGGCAACAATCTATTTGCAGCCCCTATATATTTAAAAAAATTAGGCTTGGTGTACGAAGAAAAAAGCGACTTTCAATCGGCCCTTGAGGCCTATAAAAAAATTAAAACCGATTATCCCGAAAGCACCGAAAGCAGTACCATTGATATGTACATAGCCCGAGCCGAAGGAAAACTATAGGTAACCGCACATGGCTTCTGTATTAAAAAACCTGTCTGATTTTTCGCATACCACCATACCCAATGCAGCCCCTTTTAAAATGGGTATTATTGTAGCATCGTGGAATGTGCAAGTAACAGAGGCTTTATACAAAGGAGCTTACGATGCGCTTATAAAACATAACACGCTCGAAACTAATATCATTTCATTAGAAGTTGCGGGTAGTTACGAGCTGGTTTCGGCTGCCGATATGCTTTTAAATACCCATAACCTTGATGCAATTATATGCCTAGGCTGTGTAATACAAGGCGAAACCAAGCATTTTGATTTTATATGCAACGCCGTTGCCAACGGGCTGGTAAACGTAGGTTTAAAATATACCAAACCTGTTATTTTTGGAGTTTTAACTACCGATAATTTACAGCAAGCCATGGACAGGGCAGGAGGCATACACGGCAATAAAGGCGAAGAAGCCGCAATAACTGCCATTAAAATGGCTTATTTAACAAACAACATAAATCATTAAAAATAATTATATATTTATTGAAAATTTTAAAACATGAAAAAAGTAGTAATAATAGCAGCGTTTATGTTAATGGTAGGTACTTTAATGCAAGCTTGTTCGGCGGCTCGTTGCCCAGCTTACAGCTCGTACCCTAAAAGAAGATAAGTCAAATTATTTTGGCATTGTTGCATGTACATAAAACAAATACAATGAACTGGATACCATTAGATACCGAAACACAATTAGCTGAAATTAAAAATAATAGCTCTGTTAGCATTATTTTTAAACACAGTACCCGTTGCAGTATCAGTAGCATGGCTAAAAGAAAATTTGAATTAGATTGGGATGATTTACCCTCCGATACAAAACTGTATTTTTTAGATTTACTATCGTACCGAGCCATCTCGAACCAAATAGCCAACGATTTCAATGTGCAACACCAATCGCCACAGATTTTGCTTGTAAAAGCAGGCAATTGTATTCTCGAGCAATCTCAAGGCGATATAGCTGTAAGCGAAATAAATGAAGTAATAAGCCAAACAGCTTAACCCTTAGCTTTTTTTACCAGCCAAAATCAATGATTTTCTCGATAGAAGGATGTAGGCTATGATAAACAGGGCAATTTAAAGCCGCATGTTCCAATATTTTTTTATCCTTATCGCTGTAATTTTTAGCCTCGGGGAAATCAAACGTAATATGAATGGCCGAAACCCTACGAGGCTCGGTTGCCATAACTTTGGTAAGTTGCGCCTCGGCACCATCAATATTTAAACCATGGGTATTGGCTGTAATACCCATAATGGTAAACATACAGCTAGCTAGCGATGTAGCCATTAAATCGGTAGGCGAAAAAGCCTCTCCCTTGCCTTGGTTATCTACTGGGGCATCGCTAATAATTTGAGTGCCCGATTGTATATGCGTAGCCGTGGTGCGTAATAAGCCATTATACGTAATTTTTGAAGTTGCCATATCTTTATATTTTTATTGCGAAAGTATGAAATAAAAAACGCTACAAAAAATTTGGTGCTTTTATAATGCAGGTTTACCTTGCAACCAAACTTTTTTAATTTATACATACATTTGTTTTGTTGAAAAAACTTAATTAATGTTTTAGATATGGAATTTACACAGTATTTTTGGCATACTCGTGAGCGTGAGGATAGAAAAGATATTAAATTAGAATGGGTTAAATTTGTTTTTTACCATCCCTATATTTGAAGATATACAAGCCGATGGAAGAATTAAACGATGGGCATATATTAATGAGGCCGATAAATATTTAAGAATTATTATTTTAGAAGACCATTTAACTGTACACAACGCTTTTTTCGACAGAAGTTTTAACCCTAATAAATTATGAAAGTTACTTATTTCGACGATACAGATACCCTTTTAGTTTGTTTCAACAACAACCCAATTGTAGAAACTAAAGACCTTAACAACAATACAATTATTGAATTAGACCAAAATGGAAACTTAGTTTCTATGACAATTGAACACGCTAAAGAACAAACTGAAGTTTCTTCGTTTTCTTTTAATAAGATAGACAAAATTGAGGTTTAGCTTTAATTTTAGACCTGTTTTTATATTCGTAACTACAACTGTGCCGTTCCCTTTTTGAACAAACCAAGATCCAAAATTGATGCCTTCGCTTAAAGCGAAGGCATCAACCTAAACCCACCGCCCGAAACCCTCACCAACATATATAAAAATACCTAAAAAAAATACCTCAATTCTTATAACTTTGCATCCCGAACAATAAAATGTGGTTTTAAATTTTATCACACCAAAACCCAACATTAATAAACACGTATGCCAAAAAATACTTCCATAAAATCTGTCCTTATTATAGGTTCGGGTCCCATTATTATCGGTCAAGCTTGCGAATTTGATTACTCGGGCTCACAAGCTGCTTTATCTTTGAAAGAAGAAGGCATCGAGGTTTCTATCATTAACTCGAACCCTGCTACTATTATGACCGATAAGGTTATAGCTGATAATGTTTACCTATGGCCTTTAACCGTTGCCAGTATCGAAAAAATTTTACAAGAACGTAAAATTGATGCTGTACTGCCTACCATGGGCGGGCAAACGGCATTGAACTTGGCAAAAGAAGCCGACGAACGTGGCTTATGGGAGAAATATGGTGTAGCTATTATTGGTGTAGATATAGCTGCCATAGAAAAAACCGAAAACCGTGAAGAGTTTAGGCAACTAATGGTAGATATTGGCGTAGGCGTAGCCCCATCGCAAATTGCAAATTCGTTTTTAGAAGGTAAAGAAGCGGCACAAAAAATTGGTTTCCCGCTGGTTATTCGTCCGTCATATACTTTAGGTGGCTCGGGCGGTGGTTTTGTGCATAAAAAAGAAGATTTTGATGCCGCCCTTACCCGTGGTTTAACAGCATCGCCTACCCACGAAGTGCTGGTTGAACAAGCCGTTATAGGCTGGAAAGAATACGAGCTAGAGTTGCTTCGCGATAGCAAAGACAATGTAATTATTATTTGCTCTATCGAAAACTTCGACCCTATGGGCATACACACTGGCGATAGCATTACCGTTGCCCCAGCCATGACACTTAGCGACCGTTGCTACCAAGATATGCGTAACCAAGCTATAAAAATGATGCGGGCCATAGGTAATTTTGCTGGCGGCTGCAACGTACAGTTTTCGGTAAATCCTGTAAACGATGATATTATTGCGATAGAAATAAACCCTCGTGTATCTCGTTCATCGGCCTTGGCTTCCAAAGCTACGGGTTACCCCATTGCCAAAATTGCCGCTAAATTGGCCATTGGTTATAATTTAGATGAACTCGAAAATCAAATCACTAAAACTACGTCGGCATACTTTGAGCCTACTTTAGATTATGTAATTGTAAAAATCCCACGTTGGAATTTCGATAAATTTAAAGGTGCCAATACCGAACTGGGCTTGCAGATGAAATCCGTTGGCGAGGTTATGGGCATAGGTAGGTCGTTCAGCGAGGCCTTGCAAAAGGCTTGCCAAAGTTTAGAAATTGGGAGAGCTGGCTTGGGAGCCGATGGTAAACACTACCGCAATATTGACGAGGTAATGCAAAAACTAGAACACCCAAGTTGGGACCGTTTATTTGCCTTAAAAGATGCGCTAACCATGGGCGTACCTATCGAATCGGTACGTAAAGTTACCAAAATAGATAAATGGTTTTTGCTACAAATACAAGAACTGGTAACCCTAGAGCAAGAACTTAAACGCTACACCATCAACAATATACCTAAAGATTTTTTATTAACTATAAAACAAAAAGGATTTTCGGATGTGCAAATTGCCTATATATTGGGCAACACCACCGAAGACGATGTGTATAACAAAAGAAAAGAATTGGGCTTACGCCGAGTATATAAAATGGTGGATACTTGTGCCGCCGAGTTCCCTGCAAAAACACCTTATTACTACTCTACCTACGAAGGCGAAAACGAATCAATCCCATCGCCCAAAAAGAAAATTATTGTTTTAGGCTCGGGCCCAAACCGTATTGGCCAAGGTATAGAGTTTGATTATTCGTGTGTACACGGATTGTTGGCGGCTAAAGAAGAAGGCTTTGAATCGATAATGGTGAACTGCAACCCCGAAACCGTTTCTACTGATTTTAACATGGCCGATAAGCTGTATTTTGAACCAGTATTTTGGGAACACGTACGTGAAATTATAGACCTTGAACAACCCGAAGGCGTAATTGTACAACTAGGTGGGCAAACGGCATTAAAAATGGCCGAAAAACTCCACCAAAGTGGCATAAAAATTATTGGCACAACATACAGCAACATGGATATTGCCGAAGACCGTGGACGTTTTTCGGATTTGTTGAAAGATTTAGATATTCCTTACCCAAAATATGGCGTTGCCGAAACCGCCGAAGAAGCCATAGAAGTAGCAAACAAAGTAGGCTATCCTGTTTTGGTACGTCCTAGCTATGTACTTGGCGGACAAGGAATGAGCATTGTAATAAACGACGAAGATTTAGAAAAAGCAGTTGTAAAATTACTGGGCGATTTGCCAGGCAACCGAGTTTTAATTGACCACTTTTTAGACAGAGCCGAAGAGGCCGAGTCGGACTGTATTTTTGACGGCGACGAAGTGCATATTATTGGTTTAATGGAGCATATTGAACCTGCTGGTATTCACTCTGGCGATTCAAGTGCGGTATTGCCTCCTTTTAATTTGTCGGCAAATGTTATTTCAAAAATGGAACAATACACCGAAAAAATTGCCCGAGCATTAGATATTAGAGGCTTAATGAATATGCAATTTGCTATTAAAAACGAAGATGTGTATGTGATAGAAGCCAACCCAAGGGCATCGCGTACCGTACCGTTTATAGCCAAAGCCTACGATGTAGCTTACATAAACATTGCAGCAAAAGTAATGCTAGGCACCAAAAAATTAAAAGATTTCACCATCGAGCGTAAGCTAAAAGGATATGCCATAAAAGAGCCAGTTTTCTCGTACGATAAATTCCCAGAAGTAAACAAAGAGCTGGGTCCCGAAATGAAATCGACTGGCGAAGCCATCCGTTTTATTGATGATTTAAAAGATCCGTATTTTATACAGCTTTATAAGGAAAAATCGATGTATTTGAGTAAGTAGGTTTTAGGAATTTTTTTTATGTTATTATATTATTAAACCTTGTCTGCTCGTAAAATTTCTGAAAGAATAATAATATATTTGAGGTGCATACGAAAATTTATTACTACTAATAAATATTACTTTTATTTAAAAATTAAAAAATAAAATTTTATGAAATTAACAAAGGCTCTTGTTTATTTATTATTTTTAATAGTTTTAATAAGCTGTAAGAAAGAAAAACTTCCTGAAACAACTAATTTACAAGAACTTTCAGTCTCTGCCGATACATTGATTTTTAAGGCTAACGAGCTTAAAAATTTATTTATCTCAGGCAAAACCGAAAGTGAGATTAAATTTAAAATTACTAGCTATCCTGATTGGATAAAAATAAGTCCTGATTCTGGTGTAGTTGGAAAAAATTTCGTCGCTATTGAAATTGTTTCAAATCTAATATCTAAACCTTCGGGCGTTTACGAAGGTAAATTGGAAATTACAACTAGTTTTGGAAAAAAAACTATTTTTTTAAAAGGAATTATTGATAAAATTAAAGAACAAAAAACTATACTAACTTCTAATGTAGTTGATGCAGAGTATTCAAAAGCAAAAGATTTACTTGTTTATGTGTCTTCAAACCAAAGTAAATTACATATTTATAATACAACTACAGAAAAATCAGAAAGTATTTCGTTAAATTATACACCAACTTGCGTATCTATTTCAAGTGATGGTGAATATGCTGTTGTTGGTCACGATGCTCATATTACATACGTCAATTTAAATACAAAATCCATAATTAAAACTTTTAATGTTTCTTGCAATGCACTTGATATTGTATTATCAAACAATAAATGGGCTTATGTTTTTCCTAAAGTAGACCAATGGGAGAGTATAAGATGCATTGACTTAAACTTGAACTACGAAAATGAGAAAAGAACTTCTGATTGGTCTATTTATGCTGGTACAAAAGCAAAGTTACACCCATCAGGTAACTCTATTTATGGTACAAACAACGGTATAAGTCCATCAGATATTGAAAAATATAACATTAAAGCTGGTGTTGCAGAAAAATTGTACGATTCACCATATCACGGGGATTATGAAATTGGAGGTGATTTGTGGTTTTCTGAAGATGGAGCAAGAGTTTTTACTAGAGGGAAAACGGTTATGAAAGTTTCTGAAAATGTAAGTAATGATATGATTTATAATGGAACAATAAGCCTACAAAACACCAATGGGTTTATTGATTGGTTAGATCATTCCGCCGTAAAATCAAATTTATACATAATTGCTACAAATAAATCCATTTTTTGGTATGACAAACAAAACTTACCATTTATTTTTGTTCATAATTCTTCAAATCTAAGTTTCAAAACTAAAATTGAATTAGAGAAGTTCTATGTATATGACAATAAAGGTGTTGTAAGCACATTTGCACCCGAACCATATTTTGTTTTTAGCAATTCAACAGGTAACTATATTTACGTTTTAACAAAAGCAGTTGGTTCTGGTTTAGAAAACGAATGGGCAATTGAAAAAATTAAAATAGATTAATTTTTTCAATTAGTCATCCGTTTTATTGAAGGTTTACAAGACCCGTATTTTATACAACTGTACAAAGAGAAATCAATGTATTTGAGTAAGTAGCTTATAAAAACCCAAAAATTAATACGCATTTTTACAGCAATGCCATTATTAATTTACAGCCCCACAATTAACCCACGTAAAACCTACGTTTTTAACCATATTTTGGTTGATATTTTAGGTATTGATTATACGTTTACTAGTAGCGAACAAGCATTTATACATTATACCGAAGCTAAGTTAAACTATGCCGCTTTCCCTTTCGGAGATGAATTGCACATAGCCCAGCACCCATTTATAGATGAGCGTAGCATAGAAAAGCAAGATTTTACTTTTACCAATTACCAAAACTACAGCGTACCATTTGCTTTAGATGCTATGCTGTTTCCGTTCGATATTTTTTCGGCAGCGTTTTATTTATTAAGCCGTTACGAAGAATATTTGCCTAGCCCCAAAGATAGCCACAAGCGTTACCAAGCCCAAAATAGTTTGGCGTTTAAACACGGTTTTTTACATTATCCAGTTATTGATAACTGGGCTTTTACCTTACTAACGAAATTAAAACTTCGGTATCCTAACCTAAAATCAACGAGCCGAAAATTTACCTTTATACCCACTATTGATATAGATGAACCCTATTACCTTAAAACCGAAACATTTTGGAAACGAAACGTAAAAATTATAAAAGCAATTTTAAAAGCAAATATTAGCATTTTAAAACAAGACCCCTTTGATACCTACGCCTATTTAAAAAACTTGCATCAACGCTATAATTTGCAGCCCATATTTTTCTTTTTGGTGGGATGTAAACACCTATACGATACTGCACCAGCTTTGCATAGCCATCAATCAAGCTATGAATTATTGATAAAATCTATTGCGCAATACGCACAAATAGGCATCCATCCATCCTACTATTCTAACGAAAATATTTCGGACTTGGCTACCGAAATTAAAGTTTTAGCATCCGCATTAAGCGATAAAAAAATAGAAATAGCTAGGCAACATTACCTTAAACTAAACCTACCCGAAACCTATAAAAACCTGTTAAATGCGAGTATAAAGCATGATTATACCATGGGCTATGCCTCGCACACAGGCTTTAGGGCAAGCACCTGTACGCCATTTTTGTGGTACGATTTACAAAGCGAAACCATTAGCAATTTAACCATTCATCCCTTTGTGGTGATGGACCAAACACTAAAAAAATACCTCAATTTAAGCCCTCAGCAAGCCATCATCAACACCCAAAAACTAATAGATGAAGTAAAAAAAGTAAACGGCACTTTTATAAGTTTATGGCATAACGAAACGCTTAGTAACTTTGGAAACTGGCAAGGCTGGAGAAATGTTTACGAAAAAATGCTGGAATATGCACATAAAACCCCAAACCATTGAAAAATAAAAAACATATTTTTTTCGACCTCGACCATACCTTATGGGATTTTGATAAAAATGCCGAAGAAACCCTTTTTGAGCTTTATGCAGTATATAACCTTAAAAAATTAGGACTACATTCGGTTGATGTTTTTATTGAAACTTATACGCATAATAACCACGCCCTGTGGCTAGCTTATCATTTAGGAAATATTAGTAAAGAGGTATTAAGAAAAACCCGTTTTACAAAAACATTTTTAGATTTGGGGCTTTCGCCCGATTTAATTCCTGCACAGTTTGAGGATGATTATGTAACTATTTGCCCTACAAAAACAAACCTTTTCCCGGGTACACATCAAACATTAAAATATCTTACAAAAAAATATCATTTACACCTTATATCCAACGGTTTTAAAGAAAGTACCGAGTATAAGGTTAAAAATACAGCCTTAACACCGTATTTTAAAAACATCATTATATCGGAAGTATTGGGGGTAAACAAGCCCGATAAAGCTATTTTTGCTTATGCACTAAAGCTGGCTAAGGGTAAAATCAGCGAAAGCGTAATGATAGGCGATAGCTTAGAAGCCGATATACGTGGTGCCCTTAATTTTGGTATGGATGCCATTTATTTTAACCCCAAGCGGTTACATAAACCTGATGATATACCACTAGAGATACATAGCCTTGCCGAATTGCAAGAACGATTTTAGCATATTTTAAAATGCCTATATTTAACGCATTAAAATTATCTGAAATGGATTTGATAACCTTAATAGATCGTTACAAAAGTTTGGGAATTGATGAGGTAATAAATCATCAAAAATTTAATCTTATTGCTATTGTACATCATTCTACCAAAATCGAAGGTTCCACATTAAGCGAATTAGAAACACAGGTTT
>JAAFJW010000027.1 GCA_013298995.1 Sphingobacteriales bacterium
TCAAAAACGCATCGCTACGCATAAACTCGTGGTTTTTTGATTTCATTTTTAAGATAAAAGCATCAATAATGGCAACAAATTTTTCGCCCGAGTTTTTAATTACATATTTGGGCATTCCTAGCTCGGGATTGGTCAAATTGGTAAATTCCCAAGGGTGAAAATAGGTGTTAAGGTAGCCATCTTTTTTTATCGCCCAAAGGCATAAAAAATGTACAAAAAATTGCGGAATGTTATGAAACGTAAGCCAAAACAGTGGAAACCGAAACCATGGGCTTACCGAAGCGGGTAATTGTAAAACACCGTTTTCTTTAAAAATAGTTCGGGGTTTATTAAAATTATTGTAACGCCCAGGCAGGTACGTAGGGTTTAATGATGAATTGTAAATGTAGCCTGCTTTATGTAATTCGGTTTCATCAAAAGGTGCCATGCGGGCCATGCGGTAACCAGTAATGGGCTGTCCGCCAATTTCTTGTAGCTTTAATTTACTTTGTAACAAATGCTCAGGCTTAAAACTAGAATGGTAATAACCGTGTGAAGCAAGTTCGTGGCCTTGGGCAATTATTTGTTGTACAATTTCGGGCTGGTGAATGGCAAAATTGGCTGTGCAATAAAAGGTAGCTTTAATTTGATGCTTTTGCAATAATGCCAAAATACGTTGCGTACCCAATACCGAAATTTCTAATTGTTGGGTAAATGGTATTTGCTTGCCATACTCGTAAGGCATATCAAACTCCTCAATATCAAAACTTAATAAAACTTTTCCCATTATTTTATGTTGCTTGTACGCACAATATAGTTGGGCCGTTGCTTGGATTGTATAAACAGTTTACCAACATAAATACCAATAATGCCTAAAATAATAAGTTGTAAACCTCCAAAAAAAACAATTGAAACCACTACCGTTGCCCAACCAGCAACATCATGTCCATGGTAATGTTGATAAATTACTATAGGTATATATAATATGGCTAGTGTAGAAAACGTAAAACCTAAATATACAGCCATATAAAGCGGTTTTATGCTAAATGCCGTAATCCCTTCGATGGCAAATTTGAGCATTTTTTTAAAGGGATATTTGCTTACGCCAGCGTGTCGTTCGTTGGCATCAAAGGCAATAGATACGCTTTTAAAACCTAACCAATTAACAAGGCCTCGCATAAAAATACCATTTTCGTTCAAATTAGAGAGGGTTTTGGCTACTGATTTATCAATGAGCCTAAAATCGGATGAGCCTTTTTCTATCCTAGTATCTGATAGGCTATTTAATAATTTATAAAAAATATCGGAGCTGCTTTTTTTTATAAAACCAGCATTTTTGGGGTAAGTACGTTGGGTGGTTACAATATCGAAACCGTTTTCCCATTGCGCCAACATTTGCCCAATTAGCGCAGGTGGGTGTTGCATATCGCCATCCATGCTTATAATGCAATCGCCTGTGGCTGTATCGTAACCAGCTTTTAAGGCATTTTGATGGCCAAAGTTCCGAGAAAGTTGTAGGTATAAAATTTGTGGATGTTGTGTACTTAAAGTTTTTATTTTTTCTAAAGTACCATCGTGGCTACCATCATCAACAAAAATAAGCTCGAAAGTGTAGTTTAGGTTTTGGCTTATCGCCAATACTTCCTTGGCAATAAAGTCAATATTTTGCGCTTCGTTGTAAACGGGTATTACGATAGAAACTTTTTTTGTCATACAGCTATGTTGCTTATTTTATGTGGTTTATACACCCAAGTTTCGTAAATTATTTTTAGCCAAATTAAAAAACAAGGTAAGGCTTTTAGCGAATAAGGTTTTATATAATTTATTTGTATGTATTTTGGGAACAAATCCGATGGCGATAAACTACTTATAACAATAGCCAAAATTAATAATAGCCAATTAAAAGATGTAATAGGCTTGGTTTGCAAAATAAACCATAAAGCTAGCCCAATAAAGGCAATAATATAGGTAGGCGACTCGGACCCTGAGCTAAAAATTACCGTAAACAATAGGGTAGAAGCCAGTATCAATAACCTAAAATGTAACTCTTTATAGCTTTTTATATTCAGATAAGTACTGGCAAATAATGCTATTGCGGGTAATAAAACGATTGAGTTGGATAGTTGTGGGATTTTAAAAATCCGCCGTATCATACCCATTACGCTAATATCTTGCATGGTAGATGTGGCGTTTAGGCTGTCTTTTTCTATCAAACTAAAATACCAATCTTTATAGGTTTGCACCACAAATTGCGGGGATGAAAATAGCATAGGCAAAGTAAACAATAACAAAGCCCCAATAGCCAACCATAAAATAAATTTAGGTTTGTTTTTTACAAAGAAAAAAAACGCCAAACCTACCACGCCATACAACTTTATAAAAGTACCCAACACGATACAAAATGCGGCCCAAGGTTCTTTACGTTTTTCTATACAGGTAAAACTAAGTATAATTAAAGCCGCCATTGTTGGGTTAAATTGGGTAGCGTAGCTGGCCGTCATCAGCTCATGCGCACAAATAAAGCAAATAATAAGTTTATGTTGTTGGCTTATATTTAACTGATAAACAGAATATAACAAAATGCTGGCATTTAAAATTACCCAAAGTGCAATGCCCAAGCTATCGGGCAGCAGGGCAAATGGGGCAATTAAAATTCCAAAAATTGGCCCATAGTGGTTGCTATCGGCATACAGATTAGGGTACTGGGCAAATAAATTTTGCTGTTGTATAAGGTTAAAAAAGGTGTTTTTATAAATAAGGTAATTGTTAGATTGTTGCACCAAAACCTTTATTAATGCCACCGCCGATAAACCAAACCAGCATATAAAAGCCCATTTTTTTTCGGTTAAAAGGGATTGTGTAAATTTGAGTTTGGGTGTTGCTGTCATATATTGTTGTGCAATAATACGGATTATTAAAATTTTATGAGAAAATGAGTGTATATCCTTATCCGTTTTTTTTATTTACCCCTTTAGCCCAACTATATATTAATATATGTTTATTGTCAAATAGCTGTAAATTAGCTAATTGAAATAATTTTACAGGTTTATCAATATAATATTCGCTGGCTTCAATGATTTGGTATGCCGTGTGATTACTTAAATCGCCCACTTCTTCTACATGCCAATTTTTTGATAAAGTACGGGTTTTTGCATTAAATTTTTCGGTATAATTTAGGCCTATATCAAGCCTATAATCTCTTTTTTTTGATTTTATTAACACGTTTTTAAATAAAATATGGAATATATTTTTTTGATTTTCGGGTAGCATCAAGTAATTTATCACGTCTTTATTTTGGTACGATTGCTTGGCTATAACTTCAAAGGCTTTTAGTAAGGCTATAAAATTATATTTCCTAATCACTTGTTTTTCATCATCGTTAAGCCAGCCGCCGCTTTCTATCAAAATGGTTGATGAACCATATTTTTGAAAATTATCGCCAAAGGCTCTAGGTTCAAAAGCATCGTTAAAGCGGGCAATATGCTGTGGTATATGTATTTGCAAGGCTTGTACCATACACACAATTACTTTTATAGCTTGCTCTCGCACCCAGTTTACCTGCAATGTAGCATCATGTGGGGGAGCCAAAAAAGCCATGGCTACGGGTTGCTTATTTGGGGTGCAATATAAAGTGCTTTGATCATGCATGTTAAAGCAAAAATCGGGTTTTATATCCTCTCTTGCCTGTTTTAGTATTTTGCCTTCGGGCGATTGTTGTGCCAGATAATCGCGGTTTATATCAATGTTTTGGGCGTTGTTACGGGTAAAAGTTTCGGCACCATCAGGATTTACTAGTGGAATAAAATAAAGATTGCAATTATTTAAAATAATATCTCTTAGGTTTTGATTTTCATCAGCCCCAGCGGTAAAAAAATTAATGATATCAAATATTGCAGCTGTGGCGGTAGGTTCGTTGCCATGCATTTGGCTCCATACCATAATTTTTATTGGCCCAGTGCCTATCCTAAGCATACGTATAGGTTTGCCAAGGTACGATGTGCCTAATGTTTGCCACTGGTTTATACCTATTTGGTGTATAAGTTTATCAATATCACGCCAAGTAAAAAGCCTGTTTTTTAATGCGGTAGATTTGTATTTTTCGTAATTCATTTTTATTTAGGTACAAAGCCTGCAAGCCCTGTACAGGTATTGAAAAAAATCTAAATTTAGATAAAAAAAGGTTAAATTTGCTAAGCAATTTTTAATAAAAAAATGAAAGCAAAGTACGTTAATCCATTTACCGATTTCGGTTTCAAAAAAATTTTTGGAGAAGAAGCCAGCAAACCAATGTTGCTTGATTTTTTAAATAGTTTATTAACCGAAACCCATATTGTTGACTTAAGCTTTAAGGACAAAGAAAAATTAGGTAAAAACGAAGCCGACAGAAAAGCCATCTATGATATTTATTGCGAAAACGATAAAGGCGAAAAAATAATTATTGAATTACAAAAAGCCAAACAAAATTATTTTAAAGACCGTACTGTTTACTATTCCACCTTTCCAATACAAGAACAGGCAGAAATGGGCGACTGGAATTACGAACTAAAAGCCGTGTATTGTATTGGTATTTTAGATTTTACCTTCGATGACAAATTAAAATCTAGCGAAAGCGAAGTAATACATACAGTACAATTGAAAGACCAAAATAACCAACTTTTTTACAATAAACTAAAGTTTGTGTACTTAGAAATGCCTCACTTTGTTAAAACCGAACAAGAGTTAGCTACACGTTTAGATAAATGGTTGTACTTTATAAAACATTTAGAAGATTTTCAAACCATTCCTGAGATATTTAAAGACAATATTTTTATACAGGCATTTGAGACCGCCGAAATTGCAAAGCTTGGTAGTGCCGAATTAGAAAATTATGAATACAGCTTAAAAATTTTTAGAGATAATAAAGCTGTTTACGAGTATGCTGTTGATACCGCTTTTGACGAAGGCAAGCTTGAAGGCAAGCTTGAAGGGATTAATGAAGGTGTGTTAAAGGTTGCAAAAAGTATGAAACTTAAAGGTATTTCAGTATCAGATATTTCCGAATTAACAGGTTTATCGAAAGATGAAATTGACGAAATATAAATCTAATAATTTCACATCATTTACATTTCATTGCGCTTAAATCTTTTTTTGTTGATAGCTGTAAAATTCTAAGTAATTAAAATACCCAACACAATCCCACCTAAAATAATGTAAGGTGTTTTTATTTTGGTAAAATTTAAAATCAAAAAAGTACCTGTAATTAAACTTGCATTGAGCCACGAAACTTGAATAGGTTGTAGCAATAACAAAAATGCCGAAACCATAAAACCCACAGCCACAGCATTTATACCTATTAATGATTTTTTTATGCGGGTAATTTTCTTTAAATCATCCCAGAAGGGAACAATAAAAAGTATAAGTATAAAGCCAGGTAAGTTTATGCCCAATACAGCAATTACGCTTCCCATTATTTGCCCCAATAGGCCATAGCCATTATTTGCCAAAGTAAGCGCACCTAGGTATGAGGTAAATGAAAACGTGGGGCCAGGGATGGCTTGTTGTATGGCAAAGCCCGATAAAAATTCGGTATCGGTTAAATAATGTTTCATTTGTACAAATTCGGTAAACATTAAGGGTACTAGCACTTGGCCACCACCAAATATCAAGATGCCGTTACGGTAAAAGTTTTCGAACAACCTAATAGGCAAGCTATATGGCGATGTACGGTTTACAATAGCCCCCAATGCGCCAAAAAACAATAAAATACCTATAAAATAAGCTACCTTTTTGGGGTTTACTTTCGAAAACAATTTTACCCGCAAGGCATCTTCATCGGGCTGGGTTTCGGTAGCCGATGATACCATACCACCCAATAAAATTAAAATAGGGAAAGCATACGCATTTTTTAAAATTAAGCTGGCTATTATAGCGCAAATGGCCAATATCCAAGTTACTTGTGTGGTTAATATTTTTTTGCCAAAGCTATATGCTGCATACGCCACAATGCCCAAAGCAATGGGCTGTATAAAAATTAAAATATGGCTAAAGTTATTTTTAAGTTTAAGCGTATGGTAGCTTATAGCGGCAAAACACATGATAGCTGCCGATGGCAGCACCCAAATTAAAAAAGTAATTAAAGCTAAATTTACCCCGCCTACTTTGTAGGCAATACCAATAAGGGTTTGGGTAGATGTGGGGCCAGGCAAAATTTGAGAAAGCGCATGTAGCTCCATTAATTCTTGCTCGCTAATGTAGGGGCGTTTTTTTACAAAATCGTTTAACAAAATAGCCAAATGCGCCTGTGGCCCACCAAAGGAGGTAAGCATAAAACCTAAAACATCTTTCAAAAAAAGTATTTTTTTATAGCGCATTTTTAATCCTCAGAAATTGTGTTGCAAGGTATCAAAAAAAAATATTTGGTGTTTGAGTATTTTAAGGTTGATTATATAATTGAAGATTCGGAGGATCAAAAAATGTATATATATCAATTTAAAGCCTATAAATATCTATACAGATGCTTTTAACTGATTGATTTTCAGGTGCAATTTTTCTTGTAGAAATTCGCATAAGCTGCTGTTTTAAAACTTTTTATAGGGATAATTGGGCTCTATTGGGGAATTCTATACAGCTAAATCTTACTTAAAAAGGTGCATCGTCATCGCTCGCATTATCCCAATTAGGTTTTAAGGTAATACTTTCGAACTGTGTGGATGGCGAAATATTACTAAACGGATCTTGCTTATTATCCGCACCGCTATTATAGCCCGGTTCTAAATCCATAAATTTCACATATTTACCAATAAAACGTAAAGGCACTGTGCCTGTTTCGCCGTTACGGTGCTTGGCAATAATAACCTCGCCAATACCAGCGGTAGAGTTTCCTTGCTCATCTTGGTCTAAGCCATAATACTCGGGGCGGTATAAAAATAAAACCATATCCGCATCTTGCTCTATCGCACCCGACTCACGCAAATCCGAAAGCATAGGCCTCTTAGAGCCTCCTGGCCTGTTTTCTACTGCCCGGCTCAATTGCGAAAGCGCAATAACAGGTACTTCCAGCTCTTTGGCTACCTGCTTTAATGCCCTCGATATGCTGCTTATTTCTTGCTCTCTGTTTCCGCTTTTACCATCGGCTCGGCCTTGCATCAATTGTAAATAATCAATAATAATCATTTGAATATCGTATTGTGCTTTCAGCCTTCGGCACTTAGCCCTAAACTCAAATACGTTTAAAGCAGGTGTATCATCAATAATTAGTGGTGCTTCGTTTAAAGCCCCAATTTTAGAGGTTAATTGTTGCCACTCCCAATCCATCAAATTTCCTTTTCTGATTTTTTCTTGCTCGATTTCGGTTTCGCCCGATATTAAACGATTGGTAAGCTGTACCGATGACATTTCTAACGAAAAAACTACCACAGGCTTATTAAATTGCACCGCAGCATTGCGGGCGCAACTAAGCACAAAAGCCGTTTTACCCATGGCTGGGCGGGCAGCAATAATCACCAAATCCGATTTTTGCCAGCCATTTGTCATCCTATCCAAAGCCGTAAAGCCCGATGGCACACCCGTTAAGGCATCCTCTTTATTGCGTAACGATTCCAGCTGTTTGATAGATTCTTTTAATAAATCATCCATCTTTCGCGAATCTCGCCTCAGGTTATTTTGCGCTATTTGAAACAAATTTTGCTCGGCAAAATCCAGTAATTCAAATACATCGCTTGTATCTTCATACGATTGGTTAATTACATCGGTAGATATTCTTATTAATTCGCGTTGTATATATTTTTGAGAAATAATACGGGCATGGTACTCGATATTGGCTGCCGAAGCTACCCTATTGGTAAGTTCGGTAATGTAATAAGCACCGCCTACCATCTCCAGATGGCCTTGTTTGCGTAATTGTGCCGTAACGGTTAAAATATCAACAGGCGATGTGTTGGAGAATAAAGTAATAATGGCTTCAAAAATTTTTTGATGCGCATCTACATAAAACACTTCGGGTTTTAGTATTTCTACCACCGCCGATAAAGCATCTTTTTCTAACATCAAAGCACCCAAAACAGCTTCTTCTAAATCGCGGGCTTGGGGTTGCAGTTTCCCTAAACCCGAAACAGCAGTGGTAAAACGATTTCTTTTTTCTTTAGCTAAAGGTGATTTTGTTACATCGGGTTCGGTATTCATAAGGGCAAAAATATAGTTTTTTTTGCGCTACTGTACTTAATTTTTTAACATCATCTTAACAAATAGTGCATAATTTTATTTATTTGTTTGGTAAAGCTATTATAGTCCTTATATTTCAACACAGTTTGTTTAAAACATGTTAATAACATAGTAAGTTATTGAAAATCAATTATATTTTTAAATGTTAATAAAATTTATGAGTGTTAAGAAGTGAAATGGGTTTGTTTAGATAAATGATTTTTTGTAATAAAATGATACAGCCCACACAATCTATTGCTAGTAAATATGATACTATTAATATAAATATGGTTTTTAAAAATTACCAATAGGCTTATACTATGATTTATGATTGGTAGATTCATGTAATAAATGTAATTAACACTGTGTAAATTAGTTTTATCACAAGTCGTATTATTATTTACTTTTAACACAACTGTAATTAATTTAAGCATAAACTTGATTTCGAGCCTGCTGGCCAAATAATTTTATCTATATTTTTTTGGTAAGATTTTAAAATTATCTTGTTTAATTTCAAAATTTAATTACATTTTTGCGAAAAAAAATTAACAATGCAGAGCTACGAAGAATTTTTAGATTTAAGTGTTGGGTTTCCTCAAGATGGATTTGAAATAATAGACGATGAACTTTATTTCCACGATTTAAACCTGATGGAAATGATCGAAACTTATGGTACCCCACTAAGGTTTACCTATTTACCTATTATTAGTAAAAAAATTCAACAGGCAAAACTGCAATTTCATAGTGCCATAGTAAAAAATAATTACCGTGGTTCGTACAAATATTGTTACTGTACCAAAAGCTCGCACTTTAAGCATATTGTAGAAGAAGCGTTAAAAAACGAAATACATTTAGAAACCTCATCGGCTTTTGATATGCCTATGATTGATGCTTTGGAAAAAAAAGGTTCGCTTACTAAAGATGTTACCGTTATTTGCAATGGCTTTAAAACATTTCAATACAAAACCTATATTATTGATATGCTGCATGATGGATTTAAAAACATCATCCCAGTATTGGATAATAAAGAAGAATTTAATATCTATGATGATGAGGTGGATATCGATACTCCTTGTAATTTAGGTATTCGTATAGCCGCCGAAGAGCAGCCCGATTCGCAATTTTACACCTCACGCTTAGGGGTGCGTATGGAAGATGTAATTGATTTTTACAACAATAAAATCGCCAATAATCCTTATTTTAAAGTTAAACTTTTACATTTTTTTATCAACTCGGGCATATCAGATACACCTTATTATTGGAACGAACTCGAAAAATACGTTACCCTTTACTGCAAGTTTAAAAAAATAAATCCCGATTTAGATACCCTAGATATTGGGGGTGGGATGCCTTTTAAAGATTCTTTAGTTTTTGATTTTGATTACGAATACATGATCAACGAAATTGTGTTGCGCATAAAACAAATTTGTGCCGAACATGATGTAATAGAACCCGATATTATTACCGAATTTGGCAAATATACCGTTGCCGAGGCATCGGGCATATTATACAAAGTGCTAGGGCGTAAACAACAAAACGACCGTGAAAAATGGTTGATGCTTGATGGCTCGTTTATAACCAACCTACCCGATGTATGGGCTTTAAACCAACGCTATATTTTACTACCCATTAATAATTGGGATAACGAATACGAGCGTGTAAACTTAGGTGGTATTACCTGCGATGGGCAAGATTATTATAACCAAGAAGCCCACATGGACAGTATTTTTATGCCCAAAACCCGTAAAGTACAATATTTAGGTTTTTTTAACACAGGCGCATACCAAGAAGTATTAAGCGGTTATGGCGGCATACACCATTGCTTATTACCATCGCCCAAGCATGTAATTATTAGGCGTAACCGCGATGAAACTTTTAACTACGAGGTTTTTGGCGAAGAGCAAAATAGTAAACAGGTAATGAAAATTTTGGGGTATTTGTAACACAAGTTTAGTGTAAAAAATTTAATAACTAGCTGATATTGTGTTTTTAAGATTTTTTTTTGCGTTAACTACGGTAGCGGTCTGCCTGCGCAGGCTGGTAACGCCCAAGTCATTATCAAAACTATAATAAACAATGGTTTAGTAATCGAACTCGGGTTCATACCAAAAAAATCTCTATTTAACTTCTACCTTATCGCCTAAATTATTAACTTCGCATCTATTACGATGTAAAACATTTTCGTAAAATAAATTATGGCAGAAGATACAGAAGATCAAAGTAATAGCAGTTTCGATAAAATAATTTCTATAAATATTGAGGAAGAAATGAAATCGGCGTATATCGATTATTCGATGTCGGTAATAGTTTCTAGGGCATTGCCCGATGTGCGTGACGGTTTAAAACCCGTTCACCGCAGGGTATTATTTGGGATGTTAGATTTAGGTTTGGCAAGCAATAAGCCCTACAAAAAATCGGCCCGTATAGTAGGGGAGGTTTTGGGTAAGTATCACCCACACGGCGATTCATCTGTTTACGATACCATGGTGCGTATGGCGCAACCCTGGAGCCTGCGATACCCCTTGGTAGATGGGCAAGGAAACTTTGGCTCGGTAGATGGCGATTCGCCCGCTGCCATGCGTTATACCGAAGCCCGATTTAAAAAAATGGCCGAAGAAATGCTGGCCGATATTAATAAAGATACCATTGATTTTCAACTAAACTTTGACGATTCGCTAGAAGAACCCACCGTTTTACCTGCTAAATTTCCAAACCTACTTGTAAACGGTGCATCAGGTATTGCCGTAGGTATGGCTACAAATATGGCTCCGCATAATTTAAGCGAAGTTATTGAAGCCACCATTGCCTACATAGATAATAACGAAATTGAGATTTCGGAGCTAATGCAACATGTAAAAGCACCCGATTTCCCTACGGGTGGTATAATTTACGGTTACGAAGGTGTACGTGAAGCATTTGAAACTGGCCGTGGCCGAGTAATGATGCGGGCAAAAGCCGAAATAGAAACACTAACCAACGATAGAGAACGCATTATTGTATCCGAAATACCCTACCAAGTAAACAAAGCGGTAATGATAGAGCGTACCGCCGATTTGGTAAACGAGAAAAAAATTGAAGGCATTTCGGAAATCCGCGACGAATCGGACAGGGAAGGCATGCGCATAGTTTACGAAATTAAACGTGATGCCAATGCCGCCATTGTGTTAAACAACTTGTACAAACATACCGCTTTACAAACATCGTTTAGTGTAAACAATATTGCGCTAGTACACGGCAGGCCAATGATGCTGAATTTGAAAGATTTACTTCGCCATTTTGTAGACCATCGCCACGAAGTAGTAGTACGCCGTACCAAATACGAATTAACCGAAGCCGAAAAACGAGCACATATTTTAGAGGGTTTATTAATAGCCCTCGACCATATCGAAGAAGTTATTAAATTGATAAGAGCATCATCAACCCCTGATGAAGCCCGTGAAGGTTTAATTACCACTTTTAACCTTTCGGATATACAAGCCCGAGCTATTTTGGATATGACGCTTCGCCGTTTAACGGGATTAGAGCGTGATAAAATAAAAGACGAACATGCCGAACTAATGAAACTGATTGAGCATTTGAAAGCTATTTTAGATAGTAAAGCGCTTAGGATGCAAATTATTAAGGACGAACTAGCCGAAATTAAAGCCAAATATGGCGATGCCCGCCGTACCGAAATTGTACACTCGGCAGCCGAAATGCTTACCGAAGATTTTATTGAAGATGAAGATGTGGTAATTACCATATCACGCGAAGGCTATATAAAACGTACTGCCTTAACCGAGTACCGTACACAAGGGCGTGGTGGTAAAGGTTCAATAGGTTCTAACTCACGTGATGAAGATTTTATTGAACATATTTTTGTAGCATCAAACCATAATTATTTATTGTTTTTTACCGATAAAGGAAAATGTTATTGGTTACGGGTTTTCGAAATACCCGAAGGTACCCGTACCAGCAAAGGCCGAGCCTTGCAAAACATTATCAACATAGAAAAAGAAGAAAAAATTAAAACCTATGTTAAAGTTGTAAACCTAAAAGACAAAGAATATTTAGAAAACAACAGCATCATCATGTGTACCAAAAAAGGTATCATTAAAAAAACCAATTTGCTGGCATACAGTCGCCCACGTAGTAACGGTATAAACGCCATAAACATAAACGACGACGATGAATTACTAGAAGCCAACTTAACCTCAGGAACTTCCGAAATTTTGATGGCATTAAAATCGGGTAGGGCCATACGCTTTAACGAAAGTACAGTAAGAGCCGTTGGCCGTAATTCTACTGGGGTGCGTGGCATACGTTTAGCCAGCGAGGAAGATGAGGTAGTAGGTATGATTTCGGTTGACTCGCCCGAGGTTACCGTACTGGTAGTATCCGAAAACGGTTATGGTAAACGTACCGATATTGAAGATTATCGGGTAACCAACCGTGGTGGTAAAGGTGTAAAAACCATAAAAATTACCGACAAAACAGGGCAATTAGTTGCCATAAAAGACGTTACCGATAAAGATGATTTAATGATTATCAACCGATCGGGCATTGTAATACGTATAGGTATTGATAAATTAAGGGTAATGGGCAGGGCCACACAAGGCGTACGCTTAATAACTTTAAAAGAAGGCGATTCGATAGCATCGGTTACTAAAGTTGAGCAAGAAGAAGCTGTTTTGAGCGATGAGGTAGCGGGCAACGGGCTTTCGGGCAGCGAGCCTCGGGCTTCGAGCAACGAGCAAGCGGGCAGCGAGCCTCGGGCTTCGAGCAACGAGCAAGCGGGCAGCGAGCCTCGGGCTGAGGGCGATGAGCAGCCAGCCTTGGAAGAGGAGGAAGAGTTAGATGATGAAGATGACGAGGAAGAAGATGATGACTTGGAAGACGACGATGATGAAAAATAATAAATAGCTACGAGCTTCGAGCAACGAGCAAATGAAATTACATTAAAATTAAAAAATAACTAACAGCAACTGGTTTCGAGCCACGGGCTTCGAGTAAACAGTGCAAAATAAGCCCGTTGCCCGAAGCCCGAAAGCTCGAAGCAAATTAACAAAATACAAAAAATATGAAACGTACCATTTTAAGTTTACTGTCAATTGCTTGTTTAACAGCAACATTTGCCCAAAAAAGCGAAATTACCAATGCCAAAAATAGCTACGCTATGTACGAAATTGGCTTATCTACCAAAACTGAAACGGCTAAACAATTGGTAACCCTAGAAACTGCCAAAGCAGCAACCGATAAAGCCATTGCAAACGAAAAAACAAAAGAAAACGCCGAACTTTGGGCATACCGAGGTTTGATACTATCGGCTATTACCGCTACCGATACCATAAACAAAACCAATGCCGAAACCGCATTTAAAAGTGCGCAAGAAGCCATTACCAAAGCAAAAACAGTAGATGTAAAAGGCGATAACAAACAGATTATTGCTAGTGCCGAAAACAACCTGTCGGTAATGATGCAAAACAAAGGTTTAGCCGCATTTAATGCCAAAAACTATAAAGATGCCTACACCGCATTTAAGTACATAGCTACCGTTTTACCGCAAGATAGTACCTTTAACCTATACACCGCTATTGCGGCAAACAACGCAAATATGTATGATGAAGCCGTAGTATATTACAATAAACTATTGGCCATAAACCCATCAAATGCAATGGCTTACCGCGAATTAGGGCGTGTGTATATGACCAAGTTAGATACCACCACAGCATTAAAAACCTTTGAAATGGGAAGTGCCAAACACCCCAACGATATTAATTTAATATTTGATGCCTTAAATATTTACCTAAACCGTGGGCAAGCAGCACAAAAAATAGGTAATATCGAAAATGCCATTAGCAAAGATACCACCAATAAAACCCTACGTTTTGTAGCAGGTATTGCCTACTCGGCCAATAAACAATTAGACAAAGCCGAAGCCGCTTACCTAAAAGCCATAGCCTTAGATGCCAACTACCAAGAAGCGTATTATAATTTAGGGGTGTTGTATATTAATAAGGGAAACGATTTTATAACCGCCGCCAATAAACTACCCAACACCAAAGCCGGCCAAACCAAATACGAAGCCTTAAAAAAGAGTTTTGATACCCAGCTAGCCAAAGCCGAACCCTTTTTAGAAAAAGCCTTAGAGCTTAATCCTAAAGACGTTAGTACAATGAACACCCTAAAAGAAATTTATGTAAAATTAGGTAAATTAGATAAAGCAACAGCGTTAAAGAAAAAGATTGCGCAGATGTAAAAGTATTAAAAGCCATCTTTTTTAGGTGGCTTTTTTTATTCCTTATCGTTAATACGAAATGAGCAATACCAAAACCCCCACCAACCAAGCCAACGTATATACCTACAACGATTATTACCCCTACGGCAGCATAGCCCGAAGTGGTGGTATTAGCTACCGTTACGAATACCAAGGTGCTTACGCCGAAAAAGATCCCGTAACAGGCTTTAACAATTTTGACCTCCGCATGTACGATGGCCGCATAGGCCGCTGGCTAAGTACAGACCCTAATGCACAATATTATTCTCCTTATGTGGGGATGGGGAATGACCCAGTGAGTAGGGTGGACCCGGATGGGGGATTTGCTAAAGGTGACCCACCTACAACAGATGCCTCTAAAGTAGATGTAGGAACAACAATTAAGCATGATGGTACTGATTGGACGAGTGTTGGTGGAAAGTGGAGTCCAACTATGGCGGAGGTAACATTTACGGCTACTAGAACGAATAAAGGAGTTGATTGGCGAGGTGTTGGTGAAGCGTCTCTTGGGATTGCTGGTGGAGCAGCAGAGATACTAGCCGCCTGCGGAACTGAATGGTTCTCTGCAGGTATTGCTACTCCTGTTGCTGTTGGTCTTGCCACAGACGGAAGCTTTAGAGTAGGATTTGCTTCCGTCAAATTGATGGCAGCTTTGGGTGGTATGACTGAAGCTCGTAATGCTCCAAGTAATCTTGGAGGAATGATTGGGATGGGAGTGGATAAGGTAACTGGTTCTATGAATGGACAAAAGATTGGGGCTTTAATTAATGATGTTGGTACTGTGATTTTAACAGGTGGAACGGCTGGAACTATTTCTACGCTATTAAATCCATCGGCTAAATTAGGCATAAAAGTATTAACAATTAGCGCCCAATCAGGCGCATATTCGGATGTATTAAGTAATGGGGGTGTGTATGATAGAAAATGATACACTCAGCTTAGTATCTAATGATAAAGGAGAAATTTTTTATAAAAAATGGAAAAATGATACGAAGAATAGTGTTTTTATTATGGCACCAATTAGCGTATTTTTTTTATTAGGATGCTTTACTATGATAGTTGGAGTTTCTATAAAATTATTTTTTATTTCACTGCCTCCAATTATTATAATCATATTAACTTTTATCTATGTTCCATTCTTTGTGAGAAGAAGATATATCAATAATCTTGTAAATACGATAAAAATCGAAAATGGTATAGTTGCTTTAACAACATATGAATGGTTCACATACAAACCGATAATTGTGTTTTTACAAAAAAAAGAAATGGAAATTAAGGTAACTAAAAGCGAAAGTTTTTTTACAGAGAAAACAGTTATTTTATTAAAATCTAATAATGTTGAAGGAAATACATTTTTTTTAATTGAAGAATTTTTTGATAGTAATAATAGGTTACAGCAGTTATTAAATTAATTATACTCCCCGATGCTCTCGCAAGTGTTAAGCTATTTCAGCGTCACTTGTGAGTTTAGATAAGCAAAGTTTATAACTTTGCATAAAAGTAATTCGTAAATGAGCGTTTCAATAAAATAAAGGTAAATTGCATTTCAAAACATTAAGAAAATATGAGTAGAGCCTATAAATTTAACAATCCAGCAGGTTTATATTTTGTAAGTTTTGCAACGGTTGGCTGGATTGATGTATTTACAAGGGAAATTTACAGAGACATACTTGTAGAAAGTTTAAAGTATTGTCAGGCTAGTAAAGGTTTGGAAATATATGCTTGGTGTTTGATGACTAACCATATTCATTTAATTGTAAGAGCCAAAGAGGGATTTTTGATGCCTAACATTATGCGAGATTTTAAAAAATTCACAAGCAAAAAAATAATAGAAGCCATATTATTAAACGAACATGAATCAAGAAAAGAATGGATGATAGCTATTTTTAAATCTAGCGGTGAGTATAATTCTAACAATAAAAACTATCAGTTTTGGCGTCAAGATAATAAGCCAATCGAACTTTGGAGTCATGATGTAATTCAACAAAAATTAGATTACATACATAATAATCCAGTAGATGCTGGTTTTGTAGCAGAACCTGAACATTGGCGGTTTAGTAGTGCAATAGATTATGGTGGAGGTAAGGGCTTGATAAAAATTTTATATTTATAAATTTTATGATTGTAAAGTTGGAAACTTTACTTATTTATTCTCACAAGTTACGCTTCGCTAAACTTGCGAGAGCGGGGAAACTTTGGAGTCATGATGTAATTCAACAAAAATTAAATTACATACATAATAATCCAGTAGATGCTGGTTTTGTAGCAGAACCAGAACATTGGCGGTTTAGTAGTGCAATAGATTATGGTGGAGGTAAGGGCTTGATAGAAATTTTATATTTATAAATTTTATGATTGTAAAGTTGGAAACTTTACTTATTTATTCTCACAAGTTACGCTTCGCTAAACTTGCGAGAGCGGGGAAATTTTAGATGCACAAGGTAATTACTTAAAAAATTACCATATGCCAATTAGATAATATTACATGAAATTAATAGCAGAAATACCTTTAGAGGAAATTGAAGATGATATAAAATATCTTATTATAGAATCTGATGAAAAAGATACAAAGGGATATTTTTTATTTTTCCACAAATCTCTTGATACTCCTTGTGAAGCAGACTTGTGGTTTAAAGATATTGAAGGAGCAAAAAGACAAGGTACTTTTAATTATGGAATAAACCCAGATGATTGGGTAATTTTGGAACTTTAAAATTATCCCTATTGTAGCCAAGGTTTTGAGCGTTAGGGACTAAGGATTTGTAAGAATTAGGGCTTTTAGAGACAATGGGCGAAGGGCTTTACTACCATTTATCCTTAGTCTGTAGCCAAAACTTTGAGCGTTTGGGACTAAGGATTGGTAATGTTTTTATCAATACCCGCCTGTTTAAGCACAGCAAGGAAAGTTCCTTTTTTCATATCCTTGCCACCGTGTACAGGTACAATAACCGTTTTATTGGTAATTGGGTTGTAATACAATTGATGAGAGCCTTTGGAACGTTTATAAATAAGCCGTGTTGTTCTAGAATTTTAATCAGGTGCTTGGGGTTTAAGTTCATACGGTTTCCAAGTTTAAAGAGTATTCCAAAGTATTGCTGTCATCGGGGATGGCTTCGCCTCTTTCTTGCAACTCTTCAATATACAATTCAATAGCTTCTTTAGCCATTGATATGGCTTCGTCCACATCTTCGCCATAGGTAATACAGCCAGGTAATGCAGGAACAGAAACAGTAAAACCGCCTTCGGTTTCTTTGTGTAAATGTATTTTGTATGTGTACATATATTATTGAGCAATTAAAGTTTGTAAATTATCTTTCATACGCTTGTTGGCTAGTGCCAAATCTATCATTTTTAATAGCGCTTGTTGTTCGTCTTTGGCAAGCGTATCAATCATTTTAATTTTTTGCATTAGTGGTAGGTTTACTTCTTGCTCTAAATCGTCAGACTTAAAAAATTCTGCAATATCTACTTCAAACACTAAAGCCAATTTTTCTAAAGTAGAAATAGACGGCTCAACTTTGGCGTTTTCTATACGGCTGTATTGCCCTTGTGGTATGGTGCTATCTGCACAAACTTCTTTTTGAGAGAAGCTTTTAAATTCTCTTAAACGTTTTATATTCTTAGCTACTAGTTCAACAGTCTGTATCATATTATCTAAATTATATAGCAAAGCTAATAATTTAAGCCTTTAGTTGCAACATAATGTATTTTATATTTCTATTTTTATACATCAAAGTATATATTTACAGTTATAAATAATATTCACTTTAGCGCAAATAATAATTTTACAATGGAAATAGCAGAAATCAAGAGCAAGCTCACCATCTCGGAAGTGATCAAGTATTACGGTTTAAAGTCTATTCCGTGGTTGGAGATTAAAAACCATCTTTTTAGCACTATTTACCGCTAATAACCACTTCGGTACGCCTGTTAGTTGCCCTACCCATAATGGTAGCATTATCGGCAATGGGGTTTTTAGCACCAAAACCTATATATTTTAACCTATCGGCTTTAATGCCATTATTAATTAAATAGTGATAAACTGATTTCGACCTATTTTCGGATAATACCTGATTTTGTTTATCATCGCCCAAGTTATCTGTAAAACCCTCTATATCAATTTTTAAATTAGGGTTTAAATCTAAAAAAAGTAATAATTTTTTAAGTTCGGCTTTTGATTGTGGCTTTAAAGTATATTTATTGTTTTCGAAATAGATGTTTTTTAGAACAATATTTTTGCCAATTTCTATCACATTTAAGGGTATATCTAAAATTACAGGTTCGTTAAGTTTATGATAATCGGTTTCAAAGCTCTCCGAGTAATATAAATAGCCATTGGCGCTAGCATTAAAGGCAAACTCTGTACCTTGTGGCAACACATCCAAAAAGCTACCATCCATTTTATTGGCATACGAATGGAGCAATATTTTACCTGTTTTTAAATCTAAAATTTGTATTTCGGCTTCTAGTGGAAGTTTGGTTTTGGCATCATATATTTTGCCTTTTACATAATTGGTGTAAATAGGTTTTATTTTTTTAACCTCAATATCAAAATAATATAAATCTAAACCACCATAGCCAGCATACTGGTCGGATGAAAAATAGGCTGTACTGCCACTTGGATTAATTATTAACCCGCCTTCATCATTAAATGTGTTTATAGGATAGCCTAAATTTTCGGGTAATCCCCATTGCCCGTTTTCGCCCAAGTGAGATAAAAAAATATCTTTATTTCCTAAACCCACCCATCCATCCGACGAAAAATATAATGTTTTATTATCGGGGTGAATAAATGGAGACATATCATTGTACGGGGTATTAATGGTAGGCCCAAGGTTAATAGGGTCGCCCCAATCGCCGTTATCATCTAAAATACTTTTCCAAATATCGTAGCCACCTAGTCCGCCTTTTTTGTCGCTTACAAAATATAGGGTTTTACCATCGGCGGATATAGACGGTTGCGATTCCCAGTTTCTTGTATTTATGGGGAAGCCTATGTTTATAGGGCTAATCCAGTCTTTGCCATCTTTTTTAGAAATAAAAATATCGCAACGCCCCATCCCATCTGGCCTGTTACAGCCTGTAAAAAAAAGGTATTGCCCATCGGGCGAAATACATTGTGCGCCTTCGTTATAGTTGGGAGTGCTTAAAACCGAGCTTAAAAATTCGGCTTTACCCCAAGTAGTGTCTATTTTATTACTTTGGTAAAAATCTTCTTTAAAATCAATTTGGCGTGTAAATATCATACAGGTTTCATCGGCGGTAATGGCGGCCATATATTCATCATGTATTGTATTAATGCTAGCACCCAAGTTTACTGGCTTAAATTTTACTGGATTTTTTATTGCTATTGGGCCAAAATCACAATCTTTCAAATATTTTTTAGCTTTGGGGGCATATTTTTTTGTAGAGTCGGCATGTGTTAAATATTTCACAAAAAGGTTTTTTGCTAAATCATATTTTCCTGTTTTAAGTGCCGATTCGGCATAAAAATAAATCCGCTCGGGTGCAAATTTAGGGTTTATCTTAAAAGCCTTTTCGTAAGCAATTATTGCATCGTAATAATTTAAGTTGGCCCTATAAGCATCGGCCAATAGCAAGTAAGCTTCTATAAAGTTTGGGTCGTTTTCGGTGGCTTCATTTAATTCTACAATAGCTAGTCTATAATTGTTTTGGTCAATATAGTTGTTTGCGCTTTGGTAATTTCTAAGTGCTGCTTTACTGGTACTGCTAAGCACAGCTTGTGCCAAAATTTGGGTATAAAATCCCAAGACTAAAACAACTAGAAAAAATTTTTTCATGCAGAATTAAAAAAAATAAGCGGTGTTAGTTAGGGTATATTTAAGTATTTATGCGTTTGTAACGAAATTTCCCACTGTGGGTTATTCATCACATAATCAATAATTAAAGGCGTTATTTCTTTTGATTTAGACCACTCGGGTTGTAGGTATAATTTACAATTTTGGCCCACCATTTTGGCGTGTTCTTCGGCCCAGGCAAAATCACTTTTGTTAAACACAATTACTTTAAGTTCATTGGCATGGGGTAAAATATCGGGGCGTGGTGCTTTAAATTTTTTGGGCGATAGGCATATCCAATCCCAATTTCCCGATAGGGGATAAGCTCCCGATGTTTCAATAAACGTTTTAATATTATTTTTTCTTAACGCTTGTGTTAAATAATCGAGGTTATATATTAAAGGCTCGCCACCTGTTACCACAACGGCTTTTCCTGGGTATTTATTTGCGTTATTTACAATGGTATCGGTAGCTGTTAGGGGGTGTAATGATGCATCCCAGCTTTCTTTTACATCGCACCAATGGCAACCCACATCGCAGCCTCCTAGGCGTATAAAATAGGCGGCTTTCCCGGTATTAAAACCTTCGCCTTGTATGGTATAAAAATCCTCCATTAAAGGTAAAAGTGTTCCGTCTTCGGGGATTTGTTGTTTACTCATCTTATTTATTAAACCCAATTTATTTTTTGATAACTATCTTTTGTTTTTCGCCCGCTTTTAGCGTGATGCTAATAAAGGCAGATTTGGTTAAATTACCTAATATTAATTTTGCTTTTTGGTTGTTTTCGGCCAGTATTTTTAAATCGCAAGGGTACGAAGTAGGGTTTTCTATTTCGAGGGTGATGGCGGTATTTGTTTTTTTTATGATTTTGGATTTTACTTGGTCAAAAGTAGCTAAAGTAAGCGTTTGTGTATTAATGTAAATGCTAGGTACTTCTAAAATGGTAAGCATTAAAGCGGTTTCGGCCCAGGTAGAACCAGGGTAAATTTCGCCAATCCCTTCGAGCCAATCGGTGGTGCTTACCCTTTCGGATAGCCAGCCAGGTTGTAAAGCTGGTATAGGATTTTTTATTGTGCTCATGTATTGCGGTATGGCTTGGGCTATGTTTTGCAATAGGTTTAAATAAAATACATTTCCTGTGGCCCGGTATAATCGTAACAAAGCTACGCCCGAGTGGGTACATATACCCGGTGCACCATGTTTGTTTTGGGTATTGGCCCATACAGCACCCGTGGTTTTTTTACCTAGCTTGGCTAGGGTTGATGATGCTGGAAACACAAAATCGTACGAACTTACCCAAGTACTAAACTGTATGGCTACATTTTGTGCTATTTGTAGCCATTTGGCATCGCCTGTTGTTTCATACAAAGTCATATACGATTCCAACAGGGCATAAGTAGCCTCGCTATCAAAGTTTTGCATGGCATCGCCAGCGGCTCCATAAATTAAGCCTTTGCTTACGTAATTTTGGTTAAAGCTATCGGCAATTTGTTGTGCTACCTCTAGGTATTGTTTATTATTAAAATGCTTTGCTGCTAAAGCTAGTGTGGCTGGTACAATAGCTCCACTTGCCGAACCGCCTATTACAAGCTCGCCCGTGGTATTGTTTACATATTGGCCTAGCTGCCCGTATTGTTGCCAAGTTTTTACAAAAGCATCTGCAACTGTTTGGCTTCCTGTATTCCAATTGGGTTTTATAGGCATGTTTAATGCCTTAAATGTGGCCAATTGTTTTAATACATAAAACAGTCCATCGCCGCTTTTACGCACTAAATGTAGGTTTTTGGCGGTGGCAATATCTTGGAATATACCAAACCATTGGTTTCCTTTTTGGCCACTATCCCAAAAATATCCTGATGGCGAAATCCCGTTAGGAAACAACCAATCGAAATTGCGTACTACATTTTTACGGCTTTGTGGGCCACCCATGGCTAATAATGGGTAGGGCGAAATCATCCCACCTGTCCACCCTATTTGCCAATCTTGGTAGTAGTTTTCACGCATACCTACCGAGTAGTAGCCGAAAGTGGGCTCAAAATTTTGACGGTTAAATTTTTCTTCTTGAATTTTAAAAGCTGCCGAAAATGGTATGGCATAATTTACTTTACCTTGCGGGATAAAATCGTTGCGTATTTGTGTAAATTTATTGTACAATGCCTGCACATTGGGCGATGTAAAAAAATAAATATTTGCCGATATTACCACCGAGTCGCCTGCTGTAAAATTTGCTGGCTTATCGGTTGCGGGGGCTTGCATATCGGCAATAATGTATTGGTAACGCTCTCGCACTACGGGCGAGGTGATGCTTATTGATGCTTGGGTACGCTGGTTATTTTCCTCAATATCAATACCATAATCATCAATACCATTGCCTTGTTTGGTTAATAACCAAAAGCCGCTGTTATTAATAGGATTGTGAAAACCAATTGCGGGTGTACTCATATCGCCACTGCGTTGTTGCACACGCGATGGGCCATCTTTTATATTTAAACGTGGAATATCCGAAACTACTTGGGGCTTATCGGGACCAATATCTTGGGTATCCATTAAAAAAGATAAATAGGGGTGTACAATGGCTTTAACTCTATTGCCATTATACAATGCCGCAGGCATTAAAACGTAATTTTTTACCGACCAATCATCAAACCCTAAAACCAAAGAAACCGAACTGGACGCTGCCCTGCCCGAAAGGCATTTAAAAACCAAGTTTATATTATATCCATCATTGTTTTCGGTTGGTGATATTTTTTTTGTTATTGCCCAGTTGCTGCTATCTAACAATAAGGTGGCTGTGGCCGAGTTTAGCCTCACTTTTTTTTGTGAAATTACTTTGTTAAAATGTTGGGTATCGTATTGTGTAAGTTGTGCACTTAGGTTTAAGTTGTTAAAATTATTTGCAAGTTGTGCAAAAGTTTTTACGCTAACCGTAGCCATAAATAGTAGGGTTAGTAGGTTGATTTTTTTGATTAGTGGGCGCATTATAATGGTGTAAAATGGATATTAAACTTATTGGGTATTAGAAAACTCTTTTTTGTATTGCAATGGGCTTTTACCCATTATACTTTTAAAAAATTTATTAAAATTAGAAAAATTATTAAACCCACTTTCGTAGCATACGCCACTTATGGTAAGTTTGTTTTCTATCAATAACTTACAAGAGTATAGTACCCTTGTTTCGATTAAATATTGCGAGTAGGTTTTTTTTGTTTTTGTTTTAAAATATCTACAAAACGAATTGGTACTTATATTAGCTACATCGGCAATTTCATCTAAGGTAATTTTCTTTTTAAAATTAGCAAGCGAATATTGGTAAATATCATTTAAACGCTTGGCTTCGGCATCGTTATAATTGCTTAAAGTAACTGCTGATGATAAAAAAGTGTACTCGGTTGATACTGCAATAATTTCTAAAACTTCTAAAAGCGAAACTATACGTTTCATATCTTTTTCGAGAAGCATTTTATCAATAATTTCAATAACTTTATTTTTAGTTTTTCCTGTTAATAAAATTCCTTGTTTTGCTTTTTTGTATAAGTCTCTAAGAATTTTGTTTTCAGATAAGTCTAAAAATTTATCGCCCCATAAATCTTCTAAAAAATGAATTACTTTGGCCTCTACATTTAACTCTGGATTGTTTTGAAAGTATATATCATCACATTTCCAGTAATGTGGTAAATTAGAACCTACCAAAATAACATCACCATCTTTAAAATGATGGATACTATCACCAATAAATTGGGTTCCTTTACCTTTTACAATATGTACTAATTCTACTTCGGTATGGTAATGCCAACGGTTTAAAAAATGAGGAACAACATCGTGGCGTACACTAAAGGTTTGGTTGGGCCCTAATGGAACAAACAGTAAGTGAGGTTTCATTGATTAGTAATTGGTTAATAATTGGCTTTTTATTTTAAATAAAATAAAATTATGCTAATATAATTGTAAAAATTATCATTTTAGCATTTATTTAAAAATGATGTAACAAAAATGTTATACTAGTGTAAATTTTGCATGATACAAGAAAGCAAAAATCCTTGGAAAATAATACATAGTACCGAGGTGTACGATAATAATTGGATAAATGTAACTGAGCACCAAGTAATTAATCCTTCGGCTGGTAAAGGTATTTATGGTATTGTTCATTTTAAAAATTATGCCATTGGTATTGTAGCTATTGATGCACATCAAAATATTTATTTGGTAGGCCAATACCGCTTACCTTTAATGCAATATAGCTGGGAAATACCCGAAGGTGGAGGTAACTTAAATACCAATCCGATCGATTCGGCTAAGCGAGAATTGCTTGAAGAAACTGGATTAATAGCGCAACAATGGGAAGAAATTTTACGCATTCACCTTTCTAATTCGGTAAGCGACGAGCTAAGCATTATATACCTAGCCACAGGCCTACAACAGCACAGCCCCGAACCCGAAGAAACCGAGCAGCTTCAAATAAAAAAAATTCCTTTTAATGATGCTTACGAAATGGTTATTAAAGGCATTATTACCGATGCCATAAGTGTAGCCGCTATTTTAAAAATAAAACTTTTACATTTAGGCCATTAATTAAAAAATATAAATTTATGATACGCCGTATTTTAGGCTTTATATTATCTCCTATACATCATTTGTTTTTTTTGCTTACGCTATGTTTGTTTCAACCTATACAATGGCTAAGTTTAAAAATGGGTGGTTATGGGGCGCATAAAAAATCTGTTGATTGGCTTAATTTTTTTTTGGTAGCTACTTATTATATTATGGGGCTAAGGGTATCATTTAAAAACAACAATAAACTCCCCATTGGCCAATCAATTATTTTTGTAGCAAACCACCAAAGCATGTACGATGTACCCGCACTAATTTGGTTTTTAAGAAGATACCATGCAAAGTTTATTTCTAAAATCGAGCTCACAAAAAACATTCCTTCGATATCGTTTAATTTAAAAAATGGCGGAGGTGCTAATATAAACCGTAAAGATGCCCGACAATCTATCACCGAAATATTAAAACTTGGCGAACGAATGCGAGATAACCAATGGTCGGCAGTTATTTTCCCCGAAGGTACACGCTCCCAAAATGGAGTGCTAAAAGATTTTCAGGCGGGCGGCGTAGCCACGTTACTTAAAAAAGTGCCGCAAGCTTTGGTAGTTCCTGTTGCTATTAATAATTCGTGGAAAGTAGTAAAAAATGGCACAATTTGGCTTATGCCTGGTTATCATTTAAGTTTTAAAGTATTAGATGCTATTGATACCGAAAACAAAAACGTAGATGTAATAATAAGTGAGGCTAAAGAAGCTATCCAAAAAACAATATATGATAAGGAAGCCGAATTTTTATAGCTCGTTTATTTCTTTTTTCGATAAACCCTTTATATTCGAAATACCTCTTAACCCGAGTTCGATTGTTAAAATTTATATAATTTGTTAATAACCAATAGGTTTTGTATATCAAAAGTAGCTAATATATGGTTAAACTCGGCCAATTATAAATCAAACCAAAACCTTAATTTATTTAATTAATTACTTTTAAATTAATAGATTGTGTGTTATCCGACGCTGTGCCAACCATAATTTCAAAATCGCCAGGCTCAATAATCCAGTTCATATTGGCATCGTAAAACGATAGCAATTCGGGTGTAATGGTAAAGCTTACAGTTTGTGTTTCGCCAGCGGCAAGGCTTATTTTTTTAAACCCTTTTAGTTCTTTTACAGGGCGGGTAACGCTTGCTATTTTATCTCTAATGTACATTTGTACAGTTTCGGCACCTGTGCGGCTACCTA
>JAAFJW010000028.1 GCA_013298995.1 Sphingobacteriales bacterium
CTGTTCAAACTCAGATAGAAGAAAACAAAAAGGGGAAAATCCTGCCTGACAGCATTGATATTATCATGCTAAGATGCGGCTATGTTTACCCTTTTCGGTGTTGTATTAAATTATACCAAAATTGTAATTTTTTTGATAGGGTAAAGATATGAGGAAACGCCCTAATCATTACAAAAACAGTATTTATTATGATACGATTGTTTATTTTTTAGTTTTGGGGCTTACCTAATTGTGGTGATTTTTTTTTATTTAAAATAAGTAATATCGGTTTCTCTACAAAACGATGCACAATAACACCTACAATTATACAACTAGCTACAATTACAAGAAACAATATATTATTGCCTGGTATAGTAACATGAATACTGTATTTAGTAAACAATGTTTTTGAAATTTTATACAAAAACATGATAACCAAGGTATGTGTGAGGTAGATAGAATAAGAGGCATCGCCAAGCAAAACAAGCAAGGGCGGTGCAGATACTGTTTTGGTTTGCTCGTACCCAGCAGCCCACAATAACAATAACGAGAAAATAAAAATAAAAAGATAGTTGTAAATAATGGCTACCTGTGTTTGTGTGGGTGTATTACCAGTAAAGTAAGCGTAACCATACACAGCTGATAGCAAAGCTATTAAGGCTACTGTAAACTGAGCAGTTGAAATTATAATTTTGCGTTTTTTAAGAAGGTAAGCAACAAAGCAACCCATTAAGAAATAAAAAATAAGTATGTTGAAAACAAAATTTGAAAAAGGAAAAAAATCAACAACGCTTGTATATTGTTTTAATAAAATTAAAAATGCCCAAAAAAAGTAAACATACACTGCTTTTTTAAAACGTAGTTTTATGCAAATAGCAAAAACACAGTAGAATAATATTTCGTAAGTAAGTGTCCAAGCAATGTCGATAAAATTATGCCTCAAGGCATCGGTAGGTAACAATAAATAGCACCGTATTAGATATACAAAATCATTAATGTTTTGGATTTTTACTGTTGTACCAGCAATATCTTTTTTTATAAAAACATAATAAATAAGCATTATGGTGGCAATAACCCAATAAATGGGATAAATTCTTGTGAAACGTTTTTTAAGAAACCGTTTAATGTTTTTGCCTGTTTCTACATCTTGTAAATGTATATAAGTAATAATAAAGCCGCTTAGCACAAAAAAGAATTGCACACCCAGCCAGCCATAATTGTAGATAGTACTAAACAGCACACTTAAATTAAAATAAACAACATTGTTTAAACTGGTATGAAAAAAAACCACCATAAGTGCCGCCAAGCCACGTAAAACTTGTACATATTGTAATTTTTGGTTTGGGTTTTGGACAATCTGATTTTTCTCAAGCATGTTTAATGTAAATTTTTATTTAAGTACAAATATAAAATATGGTTTTATGGGGTAATATTATTAAAGTGTTATACTAAGATAATTAAAATGTAAACCTTTTCGCTATTGCATTTTAATTATAAATATAAGGTTTTAAAAGAAGCTACTTCATATTAGTTGGCGGCCTATCAATATTTTTGTATGTTGGGTGTATTGCCTATAAAGGGCGTTAAGCTAAAACTTAGGGTTTGTAACCTAAACGTTTGGGTTTGTAACCTAAAACTTTGGGTTGTATAACCTATACAATTAGGTTCGTAACCTAAACGTTTGGGTTTATAACCTAAAACTTTGGGTTGTATAACCTATACAATTAGGTTTGTAACCTAAACGTTTGGGTTTATAATTTAAAACTTTGGGTTGTATAACCTATACAATTAGGTTCGTAACCTATACGTTTGGGTTTATAACCTAAAACTTTGGGTTGTATAACCTAAACAATTAGGTTCGTAACCTAAAATTTGGGGAAGGTAACCTAAAAATTTGGGTTGTATAACCTAAACACTTCATTAAATAACCTAAATTAAGCTAAAATAATAAGGTTTTTAAACCATTATTGGCTTTTGCTTTACGGTGGATTTTATAATTTTTTAAAAAACTTAAAGTTATAACAAAACAAGCATCACTTTTTTTTGTACACCCGCACATAATCAACTATAAGGCTTTGCGGCAAATTTTTTACATTAAGTGGCCCAGCCGATAGCGCATTTACACCAAGGCTTAAAACCATAAATTCGGGCATTTTAGATACATTTTGCTTGCCACTATAAGTTACCGCCCCATCTACATAAGTGGTATAACCATCCTCCGTCCAGGCTAAGCCAATGGTATGGTAACCATTAACCCCTTTGCCTAATATAGCCCAAACTGGCCCAGCAACTTTGTGTGTGCTAGGCTCGTAACCGCCCCAGTGCAAGGTATGCGCTACACTAACAGTATTTGCATGGGGTATATATTCAAAAATATCAATTTCGGCACCAGCGGTTTCGGGTATGCCATTGGGCGTATTTATTAAGGGCGATTGTAACCAAAAAGCCGAAATTGTACCCGCAGCCTGTACAAACTTAACCCTACACTCGAAGTAGCCATACGTGGTTCTAAAATTATTCTCGGTCGAAATCATACCTGTAAAAACAGTATCGTTTTTAAGGTAAGCCTCAATAACTAACTGGCCTTTACCGTTAAGTTTTGCAGCATCTTTGGTAACAAAAGCTTCATCACGTTGGCCCAAGCCACGGTGGTTCCATTTGCTTAAATCTAATTGTTTACCATCAAATTCATCGTACCAAATTAGTTTATAGCCCTTTACGGGGATGTTGGGTTGTTGATTAATGGGATAATAAAAGAGTGATAAAAATAGGATGAAAGCGTGTAACATGTTTTAGGTATAATTTAATTATGGGGCATTAAACAAATATGTATAATAATTAATTAAAAAAAAAATACATCAACTCAATTCTTATGTTTTGTTTATAAAAATGAGGGTTGTATTAAAAATTTTAATTTCAGCCTCATAGTTTCATAAATATTTATGGCTCTATATGATTTTAAGTGGGTAAAAAATTTAAGTTTACCGCAGGTAAAATAAGTTTTTTGCTAATTTAGTAATAGAAAATTAGCTTTTCTTTAAGGTGTATTTCCATTAAAACGTTCTTAATGATTCTTTTAATGGATAGTTTTAACAAAATATTGCTTTTATATTTTTAATGCTATCTCAAGTATTACTGTACCATTTATTACCATAAAATCAACGGTCGATTTTTTTACCCACTATAATCCATATAGAGCCATATTTATTAATGATTACATTTGAATATGAATACGCTACAAATAGAAATATTAAACCCTAAAGCGGGTAAACTGCTTAAAAATTTAGCCGATTTAAACCTTATTACTATTCAAAAACCTAAGGGCAATGAATTTATGGCGTTGGTAAAAAAAATTAGAGCCAAAGCAATAGATAGCCCACCTACTTTAGAAGAAATTACCAAAGAGGTAGAATTGGTTAGAGCCCAACGTTATGCTCAATCAAAAAAATAGGGTTATTATTGATACCAATCTTTGGATTAGTTTTTTGCTTACAAAAGATTTTTCAAAACTAGATGCGGTTATTTATCAGATTATCTTTTAAAAATTAAATAATCCTTTTAGCTTCCTTATCACATCGCCAATTTTTTTTCCAAGCAGGTATTCTTTCGAGTTCATTAATTCGGCAACTCTGTTTTCTAATTGTTTCAAAGTATCGTACATAGCAACAGGGTCTTCATAAGTTGTCACATATTCTTCATGTAAATCTATAATATAATTATCCTTGCTACGCTGAAAATGACTCGCTCCTTTTTCGTTAAAAATACAAATTACGGTATCAATATATTTTTTACTAATAGTGGCATCTCTAAAGCACCTAATATTTAGATTAAAATCGGCATATATAGGGTATTTTAGGTCATAGTTGCCTAGTTTCTCAAAAATATGCCTCGCATAAAATATAGATTGATGACAAATGTTTTCCAAGTTTTTAATCAGTTTTAAGTAGGTTTTTTCTTCACCTACCTTCATCTTATTGTATTTAAACAATACATTACCGTAAATAAAATCTGTGGTGTTGAAACAATCTAATGAAAATAAATTATGTAAAATATCTTTGCTGTAAAACACATCATCGCTACCCATAAAATACAAGTAATTACCCTTTGCTAAGGCAATTCCTTTATTCATGGCATCGTAAATACCAGTATCAGGTTCGCTTATATATTTTATAAAACTGTATTTAATTGCGTAAGTTTTAACAATATTAACAGTTTTATCGGTAGAATTTCCATCAATAATTAAACACTCAATATTATTAACATTTTGTGCTACAATGCTTTCTAATGTTTGGGCAATTGTTTTTTCGGAATTGTATGTAGGAATAATGATAGATAATTGTAAGGTATTCATTACTGTTTTTTGTTAAAATAAGATTTAAGCAAGATGAAAAAAGATTGTGTTTATCATATATTAATAGTGCAAATTGCACCAAAAGCTAAAATTATAAAACATTAGGTTAATACATGATTAATGTTTTGTTAACTGATAAATTTTTTTGGTAGCTCAATTTCAGTTAACATACTGGTAACACCCAATTTATTTACAATTTATGTAAGCGGGCTATATTTGCCCAATAGTATAAATATGATTTCGATAATAATTTGTAGCCGAGATAAAACCTTACTAAACACCGTAAGCCAAAGCGTAGAAAAAACCATTGGCGTACCCTACGAAATTATAGCTATTGACAATAGCGAAGCTAAATATGGTATTTGCAAAGCCTACAACCTAGGTGCCGCACAAGCCAAATACGATGTTTTTTGCTTTATGCATGAGGATATAACCTTTGAAACCCAAAACTGGGGGCAAAATGTGGTAAATCATTTAAAAGATGAAAGTGTGGGGTTGATTGGGGTGGCGGGGATAGACCCAATGGGAATTGTACCTGTTTTTGTATACAAAAGTATAGGTAAAGCGGAATATAATTATATCCAGTCTGGTTTAGATAACAGTCAAAGCGTTCATCAATATCTTACTATTAACAGGTATGATACATCAAAAATTAAGCCCGTTTCAGTTATCGATGGTGTTTGGATGTGTACCACCCGTAAAGTTTATAGTCAGTTTAAATTCGATGAGGTTACATTCGACCGTTTTCACGGATATGATCTTGACATATCATTGCAAATACAAACAAAGTATAAGGTATGTGTAGTTTTTGATGTTCTATTAAATCACTTATCACCTGGCAAGGTTGATAAAATTTATTTTGACCAAATTCTAAAGTTATACCATAAATGGAAAGGCATACTTCCCGTTTCTTTTAGAAAACTTTCAGTAAAAGATTGGAAAGAATATCATTGGTTATGCATGGATGATTTTCTTAGAAAAATAACAAGTTTTGATTATACACTACCTTTTGTATTAAAACATTATTTCATTTTTTCATTCAATAAATATTTTAAGCCCAAACCATTCATTTTATTATTCATAAAAATTATAGGCAAACGGTATTTTAAATTAAAATTCTCTCGATAAAATCATGATTTCAATAATAATTTGTAGCCGAGATAAAACCTTACTAAACACTGTAAGCCAAAGCGTAGAAAAAACCATTGGCGTACCTTACGAAATTATTGCTATTGATAATAGCGATGCTAAATACGGCATTTGCAAAGCCTATAACCTAGGTGCGGCACAAGCCAAATACAATATTTTTTGCTTTATGCATGAAGATATTACCTTTGAAACCCAAAACTGGGGGCAAAACGTAATAAATCACTTAAAAGATGAAGAGGTGGGTTTGATTGGTGTTGCAGGTGTTGACCCTATGGGAATTGTACCTATTTTCTTAAATAAAAGCATTGGAATTGCTGAATTAAATATTAAACAATCTAGTTTAGGTACAAATCAAACTATTCATTCATTTAATACAGAAAACCCAAACGACACTTCAGTTATTAAACCAATATTAATACTTGATGGAGTTTGGATGTGTACAACTCGTAAAGTTTATTCTTTATTTAAGTATGATGATGTTACTTTAGATGGTTTTCATGGGTATGATGCTGATTTATGTTTACAGGTACAATCTAAGTATAAAGTTTGCGTAGTTTTTGATATTCTTATAAATCACCTATCTTCAGGTAAAATCGATAAAAAATATTACGAACAAATTTTTAAGCTTTATCCTAAATGGAAAAACATACTTCCATTATCTATAAGAAATATAACAAAAAAAGATCTTACAGAATATCACTGGCTTTGTATGGATACTTTTTTTAATTCGATAACTAATTACGATTACAAACTTCCTTTTGTATTAAATTACTACTTTGTTTTTTCATTTAATAAATATTTTAAAATTAAGCCCTTTATGTACTTATTTATTAAAATTATGGGCAAGCGATATTTTAATATAAAATTTTCTAGCTAAAAATATGATTTCAATAATAATTTGTAGCCGAGATAAAAGTGTATTAGATATTGTATCTAATAATATTACACAAACTATTGGCGTACCATTCGAAATTATTGGAATAGATAATAGTAGAGGAGAATATGGCATTTGCAAAGCTTACAACATTGGTGCAAAAAAATCTAAGTATGATATTTTGTGTTTTGTGCATGAAGATATTTCTTTTGTAACTCAAAACTGGGGGCAAAATGTAGTTAATCATTTAAAGGATGAAACTGTTGGGTTGATTGGTGTAGTAGGCGCAGACCCTATGAGTAAAATGCCCTGCACCATTGCCCCATCCTTATTAAATCATGAAGCGAACATAATTGTTTATTCGAACGATCAAAAGCATTGTAATCATATTAATACTAATAAAACCAACACCTCAATTATAAAACAGGTTACAGGTGTTGATGGGGTGTTTATGTGTACCCGAAGAAATGTTTACCTGCAATACCATTTTGATGAAAAAACACTAAAAGGGTTTCATGCTTACGATGCAGATTATTCGCTTCAAGTTTTGCAAACATATAAAGTATGTGTGGTTTTTGATGTTTTAATGCACCATTACTCATCTGGCCACGCAGATAAAAAGTTTATGGATAGCTACTTAAAACTTTGCTATAAATGGAGAAAACATTTACCTATTTCTTACAAGCAATATACCCAAAAAGAAAAAGTTAATCAACATTGGAAAGTTATGGTAGTTTTTATAAATAAATTGTTTGAACTTAAATATAGTTATGCTTTTATACTAAAACAATATTTTTATTTTTCCTTTAATAATTACTTTAGGATTATTCCTTTCTTAACCATTTTAAAGCGTATCCTTTTACCAAAAGGCTATGCTTTAATATAAGCATAAATAATTAAATAGTATTTTCAATATTTAATCAAAACCATAAATGAAAACCTTCCCCCCCCCCATACTATTTATAATTTTTAATAGAATAGATACTACCGAACAGGTTTTTGAAGCTATTAAGAAAGTAAAACCCGAAAGGTTATATATAGCTGCCGATGGCCCAAGGCCCGATGTTCAGGACGATATTTTACAATGCGAACAAACACGTAAAATAACTGAACGCATTGATTGGCCTTGCCAACTTTTTACACTATTTAGAAACGAGAATTTAGGTACAAAGTATGGTATTGTTGCTGCCTTAAATTGGTTTTTTGAGCATGAGGAAGAAGGTATAATTTTAGAACACGACTGTTTACCAGGCGACCAGTTTTTCGAGTTTTGTGCCCAACTATTAGCATATTACCGCCACGACCCTCGCATCATGCACATTACAGGCAACAACCTACAATTTGGGCAAGTTAGGGGCAATGCTTCTTATTATTTTTCGGCCATACCCAATATATGGGGCTGGGCTAGCTGGAGGCGTGTATGGAATTTATACGATACCGAAATGGAAAAATTCCCAAAATTTGAAGAAGAAAAGCAAATGATAAATGTTTTTCCAGATAAAAACACCGCAGATTGGGTTTCGGTAATGGCAAAAAATATTTATGATAAAAAAATAAAAACTTGGGATTATCCTTTGGCTTTTGCAATAGGTATAAATAATGGCTTGTGCATAGTACCCAACGTAAATTTAGCCAGCAATATAGGTTTTGGTGCAAAAGCCATACATACCAAAGATACCTCACACGCACACGCCAATGTACCTATTGTGCAAATGGAAAGCGAAATTAAACACGCTAAATTTTTTATTCCCAATAGGCAAGCCGATAATTATCAGCTACAGCTTACCATTAATAACGTTAAAGGTTGGCAAGCAAGAGGCGAAAAAAATCCTAAAAAATTAAATATTTTCGAAAGAATTAAAAGAAAATTGTTTTAAAAACACTTACAGGCAAACACATTTAGGTATATAAAAAATTTAGCACTCGATAAGGTCTAATTTTGTCACTCTGAACGAAGTGAAGAGTCTAAATAAAACGAGCTTTGAGACTCTTCGTTGCACTCAGAGTGACAAAACTCCCATTATAAAATTAAAAGAAAATTGTTTTAAAAACACTTACAGGCAAACACATTTAGGTATATAAAAATTTTAGCACTCAATAAGGTCTAATTTTGTCACTCTGAACGAAGTGAAGAGTCTAAATAAAACGAGCTTTGAGACTCTTCGTTGCACTCAGAGTGACAAAACTCCCATTATAAAATTAAAAGAAAACTGTTTTAAAAACACTTACAGGCAAATGCATTTAGGTATATAAAAATTTTAGCACTCAATAAGGTCTAATTTTGTCACTCTGAACGAAGTGAAGAGTCTAAATAAAACGAGCTTTGAGACTCTTCGTTGCACTCAGAGTGACAAAACTCCCATTATAAAATGGAAAAAATCTTGTTATTTTGGGCATTAGCAAAAGAATTTCACAACTTTATTAAATAGTGTGAGAGAACAATCTAAATGCCTTAGCCCTGAATATACTTATGCTTAACTGCATCTAAAGAAGTATCTTGGTACGACCACGACATTTGGTTTAAATCGGCAGTTTTATTTACTATGTAAAAATTAGGATGTATAATTTCGCCTTCCATTTCTATCCTTGGCACATTACTCACAACAGACTCTAACTGCTTTTCCCCAATTTTTTTAACGCCTATATTACTCACCAAGTTTATATTAGGTACAATACAAAGCCCATTATTAATGGCTATGGCAAATCCTAAATGATGATCCCAAGTCATATTTTTATCTTCGTAAGTTAAGCGCAAATTTTTTAAAATTTCGTTGGTAATAATAGGGTCGTTAAATATATTAATAGCTAAATTTTCGGCCTCAAACTCGGGGAATAACTCCATTTTAGGGTCGTACTTTTCCCACACCCTACGCCAGCTTGCCCATCCCCATATTGATGGAAAATTAGAGTAATAATAAGAGGCCGTACCAATTTTATTTCCAAACTGCTGGTTAGTACCTGTAATGTGCATAATCCGAGGGTCGTGGCGGTGGTAGGCCAATAGTTCTGTACAAAACCTAAAAAAACTTTGGTTTGGTAAACAGTCTTCTTCCAGTATAATTCCTTCTTCTTCATTCTCAAAAAACCAAGTTATACCCGCCATCATAGCGTAGCGTGTCCCTAGGTTTTTAGTTTGAAAAAGGGTTTTTACTTCGCAATCCCAGTCCACTTGTTGTAAAGCCAAGTTTCTGCTTTGGTTTACCAAATCTGCTTCGCCTAGTTTTTCATCCCTTGCCCAGTCCGATGATATATATAGTTTCTTTGGTTTGGCTTCTCGTATTTGCTGCATCAAATCAACCACCATATTGGGGCGGTTAAATAAGTGAATTAGGACTGGGGCGCATGGTTGGGTATTCATATTTTAAGTTTTTATAATAATACAACTAAAGTGTTACGTTCGGGTTAATGATGAGTTATATTAAGGTTAATTGTGTGTTGTACCAATTGTTATCATAAATAGTGCAAAGTACCTAAAATTGATACCTTAGCTTGTATAGAAGGCATGGCAGCTTGTGCGAATTTCTACAAGAAAAATTGCACCTGTAAATCAACTATTTGAAAGCTGCTGTATAGAGTTTGAAACCTCGAAGTTCATATCATAGGATTTTTAATCCGAAAATAAATATTGCTAAAATAATTAAAACACGCAAATTTTATTAGGCATTTGTATTTTACGGGTTACAAACCCTACAATTTGCTGTACGACTTTACAAAATCCAAACAGCCTGATATGTAGAACAACAGGATTTTTTTACAATAATACAGCTAGCGTGTTACATTGCAGTTATTGGTACGTTATATTTAAGTTAAATTTTATTTAAACTATACACCAAACTAATTTCATTATTAAAACAATACTTTCTTTTTAATAAAATAACTCTCAAAATATTTATATGATATTGATGCTAAAACAATGCTTATACCAATACTTAAAAAATAGGTTAGAAACAGACTGTTTATATTAAAATAGCCCAAACATTTGAGGGTAGTAATTATGGCTAGTGGATGAAAAATATATAAACCAAAAGAAATTTTACCCAAGTAATTAAAAATATTAAGTTCGAGGTTTATGATTGTTTTTGGATTTGTTGCTAAATTTAAAATTAATAACCCAAATAAGATTGCACAGATTTGAGCGTGTATAGAAATTATTGGAATGTAAAATCCAGAAAAAAAGAATATTAGTAATAACATAATAACAACAATTTGCAGATAATTATTGTAAACCACTTTTAATATTTTGCTATTTTCAAAGAAAAAATAGGCAAATAAGCCCCCTATTGCCATATAATCAAAAGTAAATAGTGTTTCAAAAAAAAATCTTACACCTGTTATCATATCATTCTTTAACATCAACCTATCAATTAAAAAATAACATAAGATTTTAATGATTGTGTAAAATAATATGATGGATAAAAACAATGCTTTCTTGTTTTTTACTTTTTTAATTAAAATAGGCCAAATAATATAAAATTGTTCCTCTAAACCTACCGACCAAGTTTGCGATATATAAGGCATTGGTGCATAAAGAAAAAGAGCCAAATTGGGTAGAAAAAAAATAAATAATAATAATTTAGTTTTAAAATTATCGATTATATGGTTTGACCATGAAGGAATTTCAAAAAAATTTATATGTGGGAGTACCAAAAATCCCAACAAAACTATAAAAAAATACAATGGCCAAATTCTTAATGCCCTGCGTATGTAAAAATTTTTAACATTGATGTTTTTTGTTTTAAACTCCTCTATCAAAAGTAAATAGGTTATTAAAAAACCACTTAATACAAAAAAAAGTATTACACCAGCTTGCCCTAAAACTTTAATATAGTTTTGTTGCGTATAATTTTTTATACCTAGTATTTGCTTAAATTGTTCTATATGATGAATAATAACAAACAAGGCTGCAAAAAATCTTAGCCCATTTAAATTAGGAAAGTAAATTTTGTTCATTTTAAAATTTAAGTAAAATTTAGTATTTGTTAAATAGCTGTTATAGTATTATGTACCAAGTTTCACTACGTTGTGAAACTTGACATTGGACTTTTTACAAGAAATTATTGCTGCCGCTAAGCCAATAAATAGTAAGAATGGGGTTATTGTATTTTCATGTTTGTGAGGCTTAAAATTTTATAATAGTACAAATAAAGTGTTACGTTCGGGTTAATGGTAAGTTATATTAAGGTTAATTGTGTGTGTTATATCTGCTCTTCGAGTTTCCCCCAATAGGGCCGCATTTTCCCTATAAAATTTTTAGAACAGCAGCTTGTGCGAATTTCTACAAGAAAAATTGCAATTGTAAATCAACTAGTTAAAAGCTGCTGTATAGATTTCCCCCAATGGGGCTCAATTTTTCCTATAAAATTTTACAGGAAAATTACATCTGTAAATCAACTAGTTAAAAGCTAATATATAAAGTTTTAACGTAACTTGATACCTGTATCTAATGGCTTAATGGCGGATATAAATCAAAGAAACCGAGCCAAAAAAACACCTTACAAGCAGCCATAAATTTTTTTATATTTTTGAGTTTTTAATTTCGATTTTACCTCTATATTAGCAACCGTGAAAAAGCTAACCGCAATTTTATTTCTAAGCCTATTTGTTTTTAACCTTTTGGGTTTAAAACTGATTTACTTTGTGTTGCAACAAAATGCCGATAGCCAATTTATGGTTTTAGTAGATAACAAGCAATTTGATAGCCGAGATTTGCTTGAAATAAAAATACCCAACCCTATACCTTACACCAAGGCTTCGGTTAATTTTGATAGGGTTGATGGTGAGATAAGTTATAAAAACAAAGTTTACAAATACGTTTACCGCAAAATATCTGAAAATTATATTACCATTTTATGCCTGCCCGATATTAAAAAAACAGGGCTTAAGCAAGCGCAACAAAAATTTGAACGCAATGCCAACAATACCGAGCAAGCAACAAAATCAAGCAAGCAAAGCAATAGCACAGTAAAAGTAAACCTAAGCGATTTTGATTATACACAATGCTTGTTTTTGTTTAAAAACAGCGAGGTTGATATTCGTAAAAACCTATTTCACCATAATTTTAAATTAAAAGCACAAACACAAAAAGTGGCTTTGCTACCGCCCGAAAATATAGCATCAACCCCTATTGTATAATATATTTTTTTGTGTAACACAAAGCAGGTAAAGCCTTGGCTTATACGCTGTTTTTAAATCTTAAATTTTAATGGAATTTCTTAAAAAAAATAATGGCAAGCGTTTGCTAATGCTTGCTATATGCGGCTTTACCTTCATCGCCGCCAAGGCACAAACCGAAACCGATGCCCTAATGATGAAGCAAAATGAACTATGTATTGCAGGTGTTTACGCCCACAACAGCTGGACCAATTACTGGGAAGGTACCCTAAAACGTAACAATGCAAATATAGGTAGCGTAACTTCTAACGAGTACCACTTAATGGGAAATTACGGTATAAAAAACAACTTAAATGTGATGTTTAATGTGCCTTATATTAGCACCAAAGCCAGTGCGGGTACGCTAAGTGGCTTACATGGTTTCCAAGATATTAGCTTTGCTGTAAAATGGAAACCGCTAAGCAAAAAACTAGGTGCTGGTAAATTGGGTGTGTTTGTAGGTGGAGGATTTTCTACACCGCTAAGTAATTACGTGGCCGATTTTCAGCCCTTATCTATTGGTATGGGAAGCACCAATTTTAATGGCCGCCTTACGCTTGATTACTTGGTAAAACGTTTTTTTGTAACCCTTAGCAGTGCCTATATACGCCGTAGCAATATCGAAATTGATAGAACCACCTATTTTACCGATAGGCAAATACAATCAAACCAAGTGGCTATGCCCGATATGTTACAATTTAATTTTGGCACAGGTTACCGCTATGGCCGTACCATTGCCGAAGTTTCGTTGGCCAACATGACTTCGCTAAGCGGATTTGATATACGCCGAAACGATATGCCTTTTCCTAGTAACCGTATGAATGCTACCATGCTAGGGGCTAATATTAAATATAATGTAGCCCAACTACCCGCTTTAACTTTGCAAGCTGGTGCTAGCCGTGTGGTAGCAGGCCGTAATTTTGGACAAAATACCAATATTAACGCTGGCTTGTTATATATTATCAATTTTAAAAAATCTAAAAATTAAAACGATGAAAAAATTTAACGCTTTTATATATACGCTCATTTTATTTACAGCTATATCTTGCAAAAAAGATATTATTGAACAAACCGAAGGCATAGCCGCTTTAAACCCTACTACTACCGATGCAAATGCTGAAAATTGGATAACAATTTACGTAAACCGAGACAGGTTTGTTGTACCTAAACCTTTGCCTATTGCAAACCCATTATATGTTGCCGAACTAAACGAGATAAAAGGTTTGCAACAAAATATTACCAAAGACCAACAAAAAGAAATAGACTACTGGGCAGCAGGAGGCGTATTGCGCTGGAACGAGATTATGCGAGAACTGGTTGCCAAGTATAATTTGCCTCCCTACCAAAACGAAGATGGTACTTACCCTATTCCGCAGTTAGCTAACCCTTTTGCATACCCGCTTTTCCCATTCTCTAACCCGCCTTATGCGGCAAGAGCTTATGCTTATATTGCCGCCGCACAATACGATGCCTTGGTAGCAGCTTGGTATTACAAAACAATGTATAAGCGCCCAGCACCTTACAAAAACACTGCAGGTATTAATGCAATGGTAACCCCAACAGACTTGCCTAGTTACCCATCAGAAGCGGCAGTATTAGCCGGCACCACAGCCGAAATGATGAAACTATTGTTCCCTACCGAAATTGCTAATATTGAACAAAAAGCTGCCAGCCAGCAGTTAAGTATGATGCGAGCAGGTGCAGCCACCCGTAGCGATATGTTAGCAGGCGAAGCATTGGGTAGGGCAGTAGCGCAAGAATTTATTGCTTTAGCAAGAAACGATAATGCTAAAGATGCCGTTGGTACACCTGCAACTTGGGCATCATTATCAAACAATGCCATAGCCCAAAATGTAACGCCGTGGGTAAGTTTAGAGTCTCCAAAACGCCCTCCCATGCTTCCAGGTTTTGGAAAAGTAAAGTCCATTTTAATGTCCGTGGCGAATATAGAGGCATTGCGCCCAGGCCCGCCACCTACAACTGGTAGCGCACAATTTGTTAAAGAAACCCAAGAGGTATATGATTTTGTAAAAAATCCAAGCCGCGAAAATATTAGAATGGCACATTACTGGGCCGATGGTGTGGGCACTTACTCGCCCCCAGGCCACTGGAACGCCATTGCTGCCAAAGATTTTATTAACCAAAACCTAAGTGAGGTAAAATGGAGCCGCAATATGGCTTTATTAAATTTAAGTATGATGGATGCTGCTATTGTTACTTGGGAAACCAAATATCATTATTTTAACGCTCGCCCTTGCCAAGTAAACCCAGCTATAAAAACATTTACAGGTACGCCCAATTTTCCGGCATATATATCGGGGCATTCCACATTTAGTGCTGCAGCAGCAACGGTTTTGGGTTATTTAACTCCTGCCCGAGCTACCGACTACGATAACATGGCCAAAGAAGCATCCCTATCACGCATAGTATCGGGCATACATTTCCGTAGCGATTGCGAGGAAGGTTTAAAAGTAGGTAAAAAAATAGGCGAATTTTTTATAGCCCGTGGCAAAACCGATGGTTCGCCGCAGTAAAAGCTAACCTTTTCCCAAAAAAAACATTAACCCATGCGATGTTGCCCATGTAACAAGGCAACATCGCATGATTACAACTCAGGCTAGTGCAATAAAAATAAATATTTTTATTGGCGTATTAAACTGGGAAACTCACAATACCACACCTCTGGATAAGCACAATTAGGGACAATTTATGAGGCATGCGAACACGCACCCAAAGCTCAAAAATACAGCAACAGCTTGTTTTTGGGTAACTTTATACCGCTATTAAGGTACAATAATACTTACCTTATGGCCATGCACAGGGCTATAAAACTTAGGGCAATTACAGCTTTTTTTAAATATACCACAAGCCGAAAAAATTAAACAAACAGCCAAAAAGGCAATTATTTTTTTACATAATTTCATTGTAATAATTTGTTTTTGAGGTTATAAAATCTTGTTTTTTGTGCAGTAATATGTATGCAAAAACAGCCATTGCTACGCCTAGCATATCGGCAAATAAATCCCACCAATCGCCCGAGCGGTAGGTAAAAACTTTCCATTGCAAAAGCTCAATACCGCTACCAAAACAAAAAGTAACAAGCACTACAATAGTTAAATCACTTATTAAATGATAATTTGTTACGCTATTTATACGTCCCCAAAAAATCAAAACGGCAAGTACAAAAAAAAAGCCTAGATGTACTAACTTATCAAACCCTTCGAAATAACTAAAAGTATTGCCAATATTATTAATAGGCATATTGCACAAAACAAACACAATTACGGCCCATAAAATACTGGGCAATTGAAACTTTAAGTGCTTAACCATTTTATTGCCCAATAAGCGTTTTATATGCTTCGGCAGTTAATAAGGCCGTAGTATCATCATTGGCTAAGGTAATTTTTACCATCCAGCCATCGCCATAAGGGTCGGTATTTACCAGCTCGGGGTTGGCATCCAGTTGTTTATTTACTTCTACTATTGTGCCTGTAATGGGCATAAACAAATCCGAAACTGTTTTAACGGCTTCAACAGTGCCAAAAACTTTGCCTTGCGCCACCTCTTTACCTGCCTCAATGTCTATATACACTATATCGCCTAATTCGTGTTGTGCAAATTCGGTGATACCTATGTAGGCTTGGTTGCCGTCTATTTTTACCCACTCGTGGTCGCTGGTGTATTTTAAGTGTTCGGGGAAGTTCATATATGATTTGTTTTTTCGGTAAAAATAGCAGGAATTTTTTAAATATGGTACTGTACGAAATAGTTTTTAATTAAGTAGGCTTTGATAAATTTATGATGCTTTCTCGCCAAGTGTTAATTAAGTATTGTCCCATTCTTTACGCATTTGTTGGGTATAAAAGCTACACTTTGCGTAAATCTTTTGCGTTCTTTGCGGTAAAGCGTAAAATTATTTTAACCAGAAAGAACGCAAAAAAAAAGCGTAAAGAACACAAAGCCAGAAGATCGGTTTTTACTTGGTAGGCTGGTGTAGTATCTTCTTTAATAAACACACTTGTTTTTTTTGCTTCCACAAAAAATTTAGGTTGCCCCGATATTGTGAAGCAATAGTCGGGTGCTTTGGTGCTTTGTTTTATTTTTAGTTTGTATTCGTGTATTACATCTTTGTATGCTTCGGCTAAGCCTTGTTCGTTGTCAATATCCCAGCCTAGGGCTTAAAAAAATGGGTCGATAAATTCTCTACGGATTTGTGTTTCGTTATAGTCGGCTTTTTTGTAATAAGGCAATTGCTCGTTAAACCTATCTACGAGTTGTTTAATTTTTAAATAGGCTTACTCTTTATTCATTTTGCTAAGAAAAATATTTTTAAAGATACAACTATCTCATCATCATTTTTCATATACAATATATTATTTCAAAACAAGCTCGCCCACTCCTACCTCGAATAATTAGGTGCTTCTTTGGTTATGGTAATATCATGCGGGTGCGATTCGCGAATACCCGAAGCCGTTATTTTTACAAATTGTGCTTGCTGCAAAGTGGCAATATCTTTGGCGCCACAGTAGCCCATACTGGCTTTTAAGCCGCCCACAAACTGGTGCATTACCTCGGCTAGGCTACCCTTGTAAGGCACACGCCCCACAATACCTTCGGGCACTAGTTTTTTTATATCGTCTTCCACATCTTGAAAATAGCGGTCTTTAGAGCCCTGCTCCATAGCCTCTACCGAGCCCATACCACGGTACGATTTAAACTTACGACCTTCGTAAATAATGGTTTCGCCTGGCGATTCCTCGACCCCTGCAAACAGCGAACCCGCCATAATAGAACTTGCCCCAGCGGCAATAGCTTTGGCAATATCGCCCGTGTATTTTATACCACCATCGGCAATTATGGGTACGCCCATGCCCACCACACCTTTTGCAGCCTGGTAAACAGCATACAATTGGGGTACACCCACACCTGCAATAATACGGGTGGTACATATAGAGCCTGGACCTATGCCTACTTTTATGCCATCGGCACCAGCCTCAGCTAATGCTTTGGCACCTGCCGCTGTAGCCACATTACCAGCTATTACTTGCAAATTAGGATAGGCGGCTTTTACTTCTTTAAGTTTATCAATTACGCCTTTGGAGTGGCCGTGGGCGGTATCAATGGCAATTACATCTACTTCGGCTTTTACCAAGGCTTCTACCCGTTGTAGGGTATCGGCGGTAACGCCCACAGCTGCACCCACACGTAGGCGGCCGTGTTCGTCTTTACAAGCGTGTGGAAATTTTTTAACTTTTTGTATATCTTTAAAAGTAATTAAACCACTTAGCTTGCCTTTATCGTTTACTACGGGTAGTTTTTCTATTTTATGATTTTGTAATAAGGCTTCGGCTTGGGCAAATGTGGTTCCTACGGGTGCTGTAATTAGGTTTTCTTTGGTCATTACCTCGCTAATAGGCTGGTTCATATCTTTTTGAAAACGTAAATCACGGTTGGTAACCATGCCCACCAATACATTATCTTCGGATATAATAGGTATGCCACCTATTTTATACTCTTTCATAATTTGGAAAGCATCGCCCACTTTTGCGTTTTTATGTAGCGTTACTGGGTCTTGTATCATGCCACTTTCCGATCGTTTTACCCTACGTACTTCATTTGCTTGGGCTTCGATACTCATATTTTTATGTATAAAACCTATACCACCCGTTTGCGCTATGGCAATGGCTAGCTTAAAATCGGTAACGGTATCCATAGCTGCCGAAACTATGGGTACATTTAGTTTTATTTTTTTGGTAAGATAGCTTGATGTATCTACATCACGAGGTAAAACCTCAGAGTATGCGGGTATTAAAAGTACATCGTCGTAGGTGAGACCGTCGGATAAAAATTTAGAAGTTTCTGATTGCATAGCAAATAAATTAGGGTGCTTTACTTGCGAAACAAAAGTAGGCTTTTTATTTTAATAATAAGCCCCCATTACTGTTTTTAGCGTAAAAAATTATATGGCTAATATGCCGAGGCTGGGCATATTTTTTTTTGATACTACCCAACGAAACCAAGCGCAGTAAATGATTAAAAATTCGGAGCAGTAATGCCTTTTGTTTTACATACAGTATAAATCTCTAAAATTATACCCTTTTATTGGTGTATTCGTGGCTATTTATTATCATGTGGCTTTTAATTTATTTGCCACCAATACACGAATTTTAATGGCAAAAACTTTCATAAAGTTTATCCCTATTATCGTTAGCCTTGCAACTGGTTTAATTTAAAAAATAAAATAAATGCCCAAAATCTGATTTATTGTTGTTTGATTTGTATAAAAATTGTTTTTAACAAAAAATGTATTCCATTATGAAATTAGGGGCTTTCCGTTTTATTTTTTTAGCTTTTTTATCATTACTATTAATTTCATGGGGTACTATTGGGCACCGTACTGTAGGCAAAATTGCGCAAAAACATTTATCGGCAACAGCCAAAATAGAGGTAAAAAAACTGTTGGGTACCGAGGTTTTACCCCTTGTTAGTACCTTTGCCGATGAATTAAGGCCTCATAAACAATTTGATTATACTAGTAAGTGGCATTATTTAAACGCCCCCGAAGGTTTAAATTATAGCGATTTTGTTGCTTTTTTAATTGCTGATACTGTACCTAATGTGTATAGTGCGGTATTAAATCAAATAAAGGTATTAAAAAGCCCCTCTCAATCTAAACTAAATAAAAAATTTGCTTTAAAATTTTTGGTGCATTTGGTGGGCGATTTGCACCAGCCTATGCATGTAAGCAGGGCAATTGATAAAGGTGGTAACGATATTGAAGTAAAATTTTTAAATAAAAAAAGCAATTTACATAGTGTATGGGATACTGGCTTGGTTGAATATTATGGCCTTAGCTATACCGAAATGGCTACCGAGTTTGATGATGCCAGCTCTGCGGATGTAGAAAAATGGCAAAAAGATTCGCTCGAAAAATGGATTTATGAATCGTATAAAATAAGCGAACAACTGTATGCCGAGGTAGAAACGAATAATAATTTGGATTATGATTATTTCCCTACCCATGCGCCAATTATAAAAAAACGATTGTTGCAAGGCGGTATTCGCCTGGCAGGCTTACTAAACGAGCTGTATAAAAAATAGTTTTTTACTATTTACATAGGCTTTAAAATATATATTTGCAAGCGTAAATACTCGGGTGGCGAAATTGGTAGACGCACCAGCTTGAGGGGCTGGCGCCTGTAAAGGTGTGGGAGTTCGAATCTCCTCTCGAGTACATTTTTTTTTGCTTTAATATGGCATTAAAACGAGTTAAAAAAAACTTAACTCCACCAATAAAAAACACCTATCAAAACTTATCAACACCCAAAAATAGGTTATTGTGTACATAAATTGGCTTTTAAGATGCGCCAAAAATTCTTAAAACTTTAGTTTAAAATAGGGAAAAACGAAATAATGAATACTAAAAATTAATCTATGCCATTTTATTTTTTTATTTTCCTTATTTTGCAACAATGCAAACTTTTGAGCTAAATAAATCCGACATCCATAAAATAAAACAAGCCCTCGAGGGCGAGGAAACGGAGTTATTAAAACTTTTGCGAGAATACCACGCCTCGCAAATTGCTATCCTATTTCAAAACCTGCCCATACAATCGCAAACCCGTATTATCAATTTGCTATCGGCCGAGATAGCATCGGATGTAATTGCCGAAATGGATGCCGAATCGCATCCCGAAGATTTGCTATTAAACCTGCATCCCGGCAAACGGCAAGAAATTGTAGAAGAACTGGATTATGATGACGCTACCGATATTATATCGCAACTAAACGAAGCCGAACAAGAGGAAATACTTGAAGATTTAGATACAGAAGATGCTACCGAAATTCGTAACCTTTTAACCTACCACGAAGATACCGCTGGAGGTATTATGAATACCGAGGTAATAAAGGTGAATTTGATGATGTCGAAAAAAAAGGCCATCGACCAGATTATTATCCAAAGCGAAGAGATGGAGGAGTTTTATACCATTTATGTGGTTGATGATGAAGATACTTTGCAAGGGATTGTATCGCTAAAAGACATTATAAAATCTAATACTACTGCCCGCATAGCTGATTTAATTAACCACGAATTTGTATATGTAACCGCCGATACCGACCAAGAAGAAGTTGCCGACCTTATATCGCAATACAACCTTACCAGCATACCCGTAGTAGATAACCAAATGAAACTACTGGGCCGTGTAACTTTTGATGATGTGATAGATGTAATGGAGGAGGAAAACACCGAGGATATGTTGAAAATTGCTGGCGTATCCGAAGATGAAGAACTTAGCGGTAACTGGAAAGAAGCAGTAAAATCTCGCTTACCTTGGTTGATTGTTAACTTAGGAACGGCTTTTTTAGCCTCATCGGTAATTAGAAGTTTCGAAAACACACTTACCGCCTTACCTATTATTACGTGTTATATGACCATTATTGCGGGCATGGGTGGTAACGCCGCCACGCAGGCTTTGGCCGTTACCGTAAGGCGTATTACGCTAAGCGATTTAACGGATAACCAATCGTACAAAACGGTATTAAAAGAATTTACCGTAGGCTTAATAAATGGTGCAACCACAGGCTTTATTATATTTTTATTTGCTTTATTTTACGATGCCAACCCCATGCTAGGCTTGGTTATTTTTATGGCCATGACGGGTAATTTAATTATTGCAGGCGTAACTGGCACAGGTATTCCCTTGATATTAAAACGTGTAGGTATCGACCCTGCTATTGCATCATCTATCATTATTACTACTTTTACCGATGTTTTTGGCTTTTTGTTATTACTGGGATTAGCCTCCAAATTATTATTATAAAATCGGCGAAAGCCAAAATATATTTATTTAAAAAATTAAAATGATTACAAAACACAACTGGACAAACGAAGAAATTTCTGAAATATACAACCGTCCGTTTTTAGATTTGGTGTACCAAGCCGCAAGTGTACACCGAGAAAATAAAGATTATGCCGAGGTGCAAATAAGTTCGTTAATATCCATTAAAACAGGGGGTTGCCCCGAAGATTGCTCGTACTGCCCACAAGCTGCCCGTTACCATACCGATATTGATGTACAAAGCATGATGAAGGTAGAAGATGTGGTGGCTACGGCACAAAAGGCCAAAGATGGTGGCGCATCACGCTTATGTATGGGTGCTGCCTGGCGTGAGGTGCGTGATAACCGCGATTTTGATAAAGTGATTGATATGGTAAAAGCCGTAAACGCAATGGATATGGAAGTGTGCTGCACCTTAGGGATGCTAAATGCACACCAAGCACAACGCCTTGCCGATGCTGGTTTATACGCCTACAACCATAATTTAGATACATCCGAAGAGGATTATAGCCGTATTATAAGCACCCGAACTTACGATGATAGGTTAAATACCATTGATAATGTACGCAAAGCGAACCTTACCGTGTGCAGCGGTGGCATTATTGGCCTAGGCGAAACGGTGGCCGATAGGGTATCGATGCTGCGGGTGCTAGCCAATATGCCACAGCACCCCGAATCTGTCCCAGTAAATGCACTAGTACCTGTAAAAGGTACACCGCTTGAAAACCAACCCCGTGTACCTATATGGGATATGGTGCGTATGATTGCCACCGCCCGTATTGTGATGCCCAAAACGGCGGTACGCTTATCGGCTGGGCGCAACGAAATGAGCGTAATAGAGCAAGCCTTATGTTTTATGGCTGGGGCCAATTCTATTTTTGCTGGCGATAAATTACTTACCACCCCCAACCCCGATTTTGCGGATGATATGGCCATGTTTGAATTGCTGGGTTTGAGTACTCGTAAAGCGTTTAAAAATGGGAGGGGAAAAGTTGAAGAAATGGTGGGATAGTTTGGTTTAGCAATAATTGGTAGAAAATTAAAAAAGTGAAGTGATTTTCTCATGTCAAGTTTCACACCTCTAGCGATTATGTATATTCATCGGCTAAATATTACGAAACAAGGGAAACATATTTTTCCTTTTTAAAAGATTTAAGAGATGAATTTTAATAGGAGTGTATGCGTAAAAATAGTGCGTTGGAGAATCGCACTAAGGCTGGATTTTGCACCAATAACGGAAAAATTTAACCCAAACCTACAACAAATTTTACCAAACCTAATCCATATTAAAATGTCAAGGTTTTCTACATTAATATTTTTTTACCTCGGTTATTTAATACCCCACCACAAATTTATTTCTAAAATTATCTTCCCTAAAATTTGTACATTTGTTATTATAATATACAGATAAAATGGTAATTGCGAACCCTATATACGATGTTGTTTTCAAAAAAATGATGGAAAACGAAAGAGTTGCAAAATTCTTTATAGGTGCATTTTTAGAACAAACTATTGAAACTATTGAAGTAAAACCACAAGAATTTACTTTTACCAACGAAATGGCGGGGCTCGCCGTTTTTAGGCTCGATTTTATTGCAACTATAAAAACCGATACAGGCGAGTATAGAAAAGTGTTAATAGAAATTCAAAAAGCGAAGAATAAAATTGATTTAATGCGTTTTAGAAACTATCTGGCCGAACAATACAAAAAAGAAGATATTGTAAATAACGAAAAAATAGTTTTACCCATAACCACTATTTATATTTTAGGTTTTAAACTTCAAGAAATAGTAACACCTTGTATAAAAGTAGAACGCAATTATAAAGACTTAATTAACAAAAAAATAATTGAAACTAAAAGTGATTTTATTGAGAAGTTAACCCACGATAGCTACGTTGTGCAAGTAGAAAGAATAACAGATAGATACCAAACTAAGTTAGATAAATTATTGAGCGTTTTTGAACAAACCAATTTTATAGACGATAAAAAAACAATTAAAGAATTTAACCATACTGCAGATTTGGAAGAAGTGCAAATCATGACAGATATTCTACATCACTCTGGAACAGAACCCCATGAACGAAAACAAATTGAAGATGAAAAAGAAGCCTGGCGAACATTTGATGCACTTTCTGGTAAAGCTGAATTTGAAGAAAAAGAAAGGAAATTGCTTAAATCTATAAGTGAAAAAGAAAAAGCATTAACCGAAAAAGACCAAGCATTAACCGAAAAAGACCAAGCATTAACCGAAAAAGACCAAGCATTAACCGAAAAAGACCAAGCATTAACCGAAAAAGATAAATTAATCGCTGAGCTTCTACGAAAACTTGATCAAAAAAAATAACTAATTACATTTAACCCTTAGAATTCCCTCGCCTTGGTGCGTATCCCCACGTAACAATTAAAAAATTGAGTGGCGATAGAACTTATAATTTTAATTTTTTAAACACAATGGGGCGTATTATTCCTTTGGTTATCACAACCATTACATTACTGGCATTTGATATATATATTTATAAAGCCATCGTATCTATTTACCCACAATGGGCACAAAAAAAGAAACGTATTTTTACTTGGCTGTGGTGGGGCTACACTATTTTACTTATTATAGGTGCTTTTGTAAGTATTTATGTAAATATTAGGCTAGGTACTAGAACAATTTTACTAGTAGCTTTTTTTATCACTTTTGTAAGCAAGTTTTTCTTTATTCCTATTTTATTGGTTGATGATGTAAGGCGGTTAATTGTATGGTTTAAACGAAAAATAAAGGCAAAAAACACACAAGCTAATCCAACGGATAATGCCATAAGCAGGTCGGATTTTTTGGTTAAAAGTGGCATGGCGGTAGCCGCCATACCTTTTGCTACATTAAGTTATGGCATCGTTTCGGGCGCTTACGATTATAGGGTTAAACGCCACACTTTGTATTTACCTAATTTGCCCAAAGCCTTTGATGGGATTAAGCTAGGGCAAATATCTGATATCCACTCGGGTTCGTTTTACAATAAAAAGGCGGTACAAGGCGGGGTAAATTTACTATTGAACGAAAAACCCGATTTTATTTTTTTTACTGGCGATTTGGTAAATAACCGAGCCGAAGAAATGCGAGATTACCAAGATATTTTTGCAAAAGTAAAAGCACCGCTGGGCGTGTTTTCGACCTTGGGTAACCACGATTATGGCATGTACGAAAACTGGCCGAGCGAAAAAGAGCGTTTAAAAAACCTTGCTGATGTAATTAAAACCCACCAGCTAATGGGCTGGAATTTACTAATGAACCAAAACCGTTGCCTAAAAGTGGATGGGGAAGAAATAGGTATTTTGGGTATCGAAAACTGGGGAGCTGGGCGTTTCCCTAAATATGGTAAAATGGCCGAAGCGGTAAAAAATACCGACCATTATCCTGTAAAGCTGCTCCTCTCACACGACCCATCGCACTGGCAAGCCCAAGTATTGCCACATTACCCACAAATAGATGCCGTATTTGCTGGGCATACCCACGGGGCACAATTTGGTGTGGAGCTTAATAACTTTAAATGGAGCCCTGTACAATATATTTACAACGAATGGGATGGCCTTTACCAGCAAGGCAAGCAACAATTGTATGTAAACGTAGGCTTTGGTTTTATTGGCTACCCTGGCAGGGTAGGCATATTGCCCGAAATTACTGTTTTCGAACTTAAAGCATCCGAAAAGCCAGCCTAGCTTAGGGTTAAACGCAATAGGTATTT
>JAAFJW010000029.1 GCA_013298995.1 Sphingobacteriales bacterium
GATGTGCAACCTATGTGCCCCCAGTTGCCTAAAAAATTTGTTTGGTTATCAATAGTATAGCTTGCGCCCAAAGCCTGTGCATTATCTTCGATTAAAAATAAGTTGTTTTCAACCGCAATATCAATTAAGCCAGCTAGGTTACCTGTTTGCCCAAACAAGTGTACCGCTATTATTGCTTTGGTTTTAGGTGTGATGGATTGTTTGATTTTTGTGCAATCAATAAAAAAATACTCGTTTTCTATATCTACAAATACAGGTGTAGCACCTAGCAACAGTACCACCTCGGCTACCGAAGCATAAGCAAAAGCGGGTATAATTACTTCATCGCCAAGGCCTATACTTAAAGTCATTAAGGCCAATTGCAGGGCATCGGTACCATTGGCGCAAGCGATAACATTATTGGCTTGGGTGTATTTGGCCAATTGGGTTTCAAAAACTTTAACCTCAAGCCCATTTATAAAATCACCACGATGCAGTACTTGGGCTATGGCTTGGTCTATTTCTGTTTGTTGCTGCGCATATTGCTGCTGCAGGTTTATCATCGAAATAGTGCTTTCGGTATTATTATTTGTCATTAATTGGGTTTACATATTTTTTGGGAGCGTGTGAAAGTAGGTAAAATGTTTAAAAGGTAAAATTTTTTTTGTAAACAGCTTGGATTTTTGATTTATGATTGCGGATTTTTGATTTATGCCGTGGTTGTGTAATGGGATTTCTGATTTGCCTTTGCACCATAATCTGAACGCACAATTTCACTCTCTGGCATCTCCCAAAACTCCCCCTTTTTGGGGAATTAAAGGGAGAAGGAAACCTAGAGGGGAAGAAGATAATTGCCTTGGTTCGTATCCACGCACCAATAAAAAAATAAAACACTGTATATTAAGTTATTGAAAAATTAAAATTTGTGATGCGTGGGGGATGCGCACCACGGCGGTTGCAAAAAAGATTGGAACAACTTTACAATGTAATTTTTTATATTTGTGTTAAAGCGTTAACGACGATAGCGGCATCCTTTTTTTACCCCAAATCTCCCCCTTTGGGGGGCGGGGGGATAGACAAATAAAAAAAGATACAGCGGACGGCGTGTTAAAACGCCCAAATCATCATCTAAAAATAATTAACAATCTTCGATTAATCGAACTCAGGTTAACAACATGCATATTTAGGGCATTAAAGCGGGAAGAAGACCGAGAGGGGAAGAAGACACCGAAAGGGGAACAAAAAAGGCAGCGAAACACTGTCTCGCTACCTTAAACAATGATGAAAAATACTTTATTTACTTACCGAAACTTTTAAAGTAGTTGTGCTACCATCATTAGCTTTTACGCTCATCAAGTACATACCACTTTTTACCGAAGCGGGTATTTGTAGCGTATTATTACTAATGCTTTGCGATAAAACCATTTTACCTTCTAAGTTAAATAAGCTTACCGTTGCGCCAGTTTTTAATCCTGTAAAATGCACCTCGTTTACGGCTGGGTTAGGGTAAATAGCTATTTTATTATCGGCACCTAAATCAAAATTGATGGAAATGGGTTTGCTTAAAACGGCTGCACCGTCAATATCCACTTGGTTTAGGCGATAGTAATTAATGCCCTTGGCGGGGATAAAATCGGTTAAGCTATAATATTTATTTTCGGACGAATTACCAGCCGCATCTACTTTCCCAATCGTGGTAAAAGAAACACCATCGCTACTTTTTTGTACTTCAAAATAGGCACTGTTTTTTTCGGAGGCGGTTTGCCAAGTTAGTTTTATGCCTGTGTTTGCTTTATTGGCGTTAAAACTAGCCAAAGTAATGGGTAAAGTTGTACCATTATCAGCCACAGCTATAAACATATCGGCTTTGATACTTGCAAAAAAAGGAAAGCGTGTGCCAAAATCGGTATCGTTAAAACTGGGTGTAAGGGTTTTACTACCAAAAGTTAGTGGTGTTTTAAATTCGCCACTTATACTAACTTTGTTTTGGTATATTGTCGCTATATTAATTTTAGGAACTTGTAAGGCTTTAATAAAATTAAAATTTTGGTCTAAAAACTCCAAAACACCATAATCGGTGGTGCTAGTAAAATTATAATTACCTTTTGTATAAACCTCGTTAAGTGTTTTGCTTAACGAAGAAACAAAATTATTGCCGCTGCGGGTAATTGTTGTTAGTACAGGTGCATCTTTACTTAAAATATATTTTAAATATTGGCCTGCGCTATTATAAACCAACATACCGTTAAATACATACAAAGAGTTTTCAAAAAAAGTACCCGCATAAATATTGGGCAAAGTGCTAAATGGGGCTTGTGTAGAGGCTTTTGCAGAATATGCACTATAAGAAATATATACATCTCCGTTTATAGGGTTTAGCCCCGAAAACGTAGTGGTAGCATTTGTACCTAAATCGGCAATGGTGTTTTTTTTGCTACCGTCAGCATTTAAACTTATTACTAAACTGTAAGCAGTATTTTGATAAACGCCCATTTGTGAAGCTAAGGCTTCGCCGTTGTAATACCACAGGTTACTTCTATCGTAAAGGCCAAAAGTTACCTGCCCAGCATCGTCCACAAATATTTTGGGAACCGCTATACCCGCTAAACTCGAACTAGTAAACAATTCAGTATGCCACACTTCATCGCCACTGGCATTAAATTTTATAATACGATGAGGATTAGTGTATTGTGTGTTTGGTGGATTTAAAGCAAGGCCATTTGCTGCAGTTACTACGTACAAATTGCCATCTGGCGTAATTTGCATGCCTTGCACATTTAAAATAGCAATACCAGCAGCTCCGTATTGTTCTGCGGTTCCTGTAACAATTGGTTTTATCCATTGGGCTATACCATTATTGCTGATTTTTAAAATTTTGGCACCAAAAGTGTTATTTATAATACCATTGCCAAAATCAATGGGTGCACTAGGGTAACCTGCTCTTAAAATCATGTATAAATTACCATCGGCATCTAACCTACCCTCGCCAGCGCTTTTAATTCTTTTAAGCAAGGTTTGTGTACCATCGGGGGCAATTTTGCCATAGATGGTTTCATTGCTTGGAAAACTGCCAAAGCCACCAGGGTCTATTTGTGTGCCTGCAAAAAGGTTTTTACCCATTACGCTAGCTAAAAAATAAAGATTTCCATTGGCATCGTAGCGCATTTCGGATACGCTGTTACCTGCACCACCAAAGTTAAAGGCACTATCCCAGCCGTTACCTAGCTGGGCAAAGGTTTGGGTTAAACCCGATAATAAAAGAGTTAATAAAAGGGTGTAAATTTTTTTCATTGTTTGTGGTTTTAAAATTTTTGATAAAAGTATATACACAAAATTTAGCGCACCATACCCTGATGAGGGTATTTTTACAATTGTTTTGGGTAAGATTATAGCGTTTTGGCGCAATTATTTACCACCAATATTCGTGTATTCGTGGCAAATAAAGACAACCTAAAAAAAAGAACAGGGCACTTGCCTTTTAAAAACTAAAATTATTAGCTTTGCATTTAAAGTATTTTGTATGGATATAGGCTTATTATTAATTGCGCTTGTGCTACTATTGGTGGCGGTTTATTTATTTGTAAAACGGCCAAAAGCTATTGAGGGCTTTACCCTTGCTGATTTTGATGCCCTTACGGCTCAAAATAATGCGCTTAAAACCAGCCTAGCTGTTGCCGAACAACAAATTAAAAATGCCCAAGAAAACGAACATAAGCTACTTAGCCTACATAGGGAAGAAAAAACAACTTCGGATAATTTATTTATAGCTAGGATAGAAAAACTAGAGGCCGATAAATTGGCTATTGCCGAGCAACTCACCAACGAGAAAAAAAGAATGAGCCAAGCCGAGGAAAGCTTTAAAGCCCAACGCGAAAAACTGGCCGAGCAACAACAATTTATGGACGATGCCCAGCTGAAGTTTAAAACCGAGTTCGAAAACGTGGCCAATAAAATATTGAAAGAAAAAACAGCCGAGTTTACCGAAGTAAATAAAACCAACTTAGATATTATATTAAACCCCTTAAAAGAAAATATTAAAGCCTTTGAAAACAAGGTAGATAAGGCTTACAATACCGAAGCTGGCGAACGTAATGTACTAAAAGGAACCATAGAACAAATGATGCTAATGAACAAAACCATGAGCATCGAAACCCTAAACCTTACCAAGGCATTAAAAGGTGATAATAAAAAACAAGGCAACTGGGGCGAAATGGTATTGGATAAATTATTAGAAAACTCGGGGCTTATTGAGGGCTTAAATTATGCCAAACAAAAAAGCTTTACAGCCGAAGATGGCAACCGTGTACAGCCCGATGTAGTGATTTTTTTACCCAACGAAAAACATATTGTTATTGATGCCAAAGTATCATTAGTGGCTTACGAAAGGCTGGTAAATAACGATGTAGAAGATGACCGCGAAACGCTAACCAAGCTACATGTAAATTCTATAAAAACACATATTATGGGTTTAAGTGGGAAAAATTACCATGATTTGTATGCCATAAATTCGCCCGATTTTGTGTTGCTTTTTGTACCTATAGAATCATCGTTTGCTATTGCGGTACAGTACGACCAAGAGCTGTTTGATTTTGCCCTGCGCAAAAAGGTAGCATTGGTTACGCCATCCACACTTTTGGCTACCTTAAAAACAGTAGCTTTTATGTGGAAACAAGAGCAACAAACCAAAAACGCCATTGATATAGCCACCAAAGCAGGGCAATTGTACGATAAGTTTGTAGGCTTTGTAGCCGATTTACAAAAAGTAGGCGAGCATATTGATAAATCTCAAAAAGTATATGGTGATGCCATGGGAAAATTAAGTACAGGCAGCGGCAACTTGCTAGGCAGGGTAGAAAACCTAAAAAAACTTGGCGCAATAGCTAATAAAAGCTTAGACGCTAAATTTTTGGAAGACTGAAAAAAGTAAAAATTCATAAGCAAAAATTCAAAAAACTTTTCAACGTTTTGAGCATCTATGTTTTTAACGCCTAAAATTTTTTTGAATTTTTGCTTTTAAACCCTAACTCCGCTATAATTACACCTTTTTTTAATAAATCACATTATACGCATTGTAATTAACATTTTTGTTTAATTTATGCTACTCAATTAAGTGGCTTATGGCTCTCCCAAATTGGATTGAAAGGTTCAAAGAACCTAAAAACCTGAGTTCGATTAATAAATACTGTTTTTATAATAATTAGGGCGTTTTATGCCTGCCCAGGCAGGTAACACGCTTGGAGTTTGCCCTGACAAAGAAAGCGCTCTATCTTTTTCCCCATAGCCGTAAAACACTTATTTTAAGTTGTTCATTTTCATATAGCTAAAATAATTAATTAGCTCACCTTTTTCGGAAACGAGCTTGTTTTTTTGTTTCTTATTCATCATTTTCAAGAACTTTTTTTAGTTTTTAAAAGCGAGGCTTTGCCCTGATAAGTACCTCGCTTTTTTTATGTTATAAACATACACTTAACAAATCCTGTTTTAAGGGCATATCTGTTTATTATGATTGTTAGCACAATCAAACCTTAATCGCACCATACAGGAATTGAAATTTTAGCTCGATGCCCAAAGTCCGAATAACATAGCAAATAAATATATTTTATATATTTTGTAACATTTTTGTTACAAATAACTATACTTGTTAAATATTTAATCTATTACGTTAACAGAAAACCCTACAATTTATCTTATTCAACACTTAAATTTAACCTGAAAAATAGTATGAAAAAATTTTTGTTCTTATTGCTTTTAACTAGCCAAAGCATGTATGCTACCACTTTTTATGTAAGTGCCGATGGTAACGACGCACAAAATGGGCTTAGCACCACCACTCCTTGGAAAACACTAGCCAAAGTTAGCCAAGGAAACTATAACGATGGCGACATTATTTTATTTAAACGTGGCGATACCTTTAGGGGAATGTTGGATGTACCCCAAAACGGCTGCCAATACGGTGCTTATGGTATAGGTGCTAATCCTATAATTAGTGGCGCAGCCGTTGTAACAGGCTGGACACTACATACAGGCAACATTTATAAAGCCGTTTTGGCTGGCGCTAAAGTGCCCAATCATTTATTTGTAAACGGTAAGCTGATGACCATAGCCCGCTACCCCAATACTGGCTGGCTTAAAAATGCTACAGGAAGCCCCGATAAAAAAACACTCAAAAACACCGTATTGGGCGCACTAGGAAAGCCCAGTGGCTACTGGAACGGGGCAAGTGTACATGTGCGTAGCTTTAGCTGGCTATTCGAAAACCGAACCATAAGCAGCGACCAAGGCAACGGCACCTTAGTAATGAACCAAGACCTTAGCGAAACTCTGGCCAGCAACATTAACCCCGGCTGGGGATTTTATTTAGATAATAAACTAAGCGAGTTAGATGCGCCAGGCGAATGGTTTTTTGATACCAATACCCAAACAGTGTATTTATATGCCCCTAATGGCGGTAATCCATCGGCACAAGTAGTAGAAGTAGCGGTTGAAGATATTGGCGTAAAAATATTTTTTAAAAATAATACAAAGTTACAAGACCTTACTATTACCATGCAAAAACAAAGTGCCGTACAGCCTTGGCTAAGCGATGGCGTAACTATAAATAACTGTATTATAGAAAAATCGGGTGCCGTAGGTATAGAGCAACCTTGGAATTGTAAAGACCTAAAAATAACCAATAACAAAATACGAAACTGCTTAAACTATGGCATTTTTTGGAACGAAGCCGACGATTTTAATAACGGAGCAAACCTAATACAAGGCAATCAAATAAGCAGTATAGGTATGGTGGCTGGCTACGGAGGCAGTGGCTCGGTACAGTATTGCGGTGTGCGTACCCGTGGTAAAAACATCAACTTTATAGAAAACACCATCGATAGCACAGGCTATGTATGTATGCTTACCGAAGCTAATAACAGCCTTATCGAAAAAAATGTATTTAACCACTCGCAGCTATTGCTTGATGATGGCGGCGCACTATATATTAATGCCAATAACCAAACCATTCGCAATAATTTTTTTTTAAACAGCTTTGGTAATCGCGACGAAAGCAGCGGCTTATATAACGGACAGTCATTTGGCATTATGGGAATGGGGATTTTTTCGCAAAGCGGATACAGTGGCAGCCTTATCGAAAACAATGTATTTGCCCACAACCGCGATGCTGGCCTATACCTAGATAACCACGCCAATGCCACCATTAACAATAACTTAATGTTTAACAATAAAATACAATTAAGCCTTACCAGCAACGGAGGCGGTAAAGCCACCGTAAGCAATAACATATTGTACAGCTTGTTACCTAGCCAAGTAGCTGTGGATATGCAAAATAAACCGCTGGATTATGCCAACGTATTTAACAACGCTTTTTATGGCAATGCGTACAACAACAATAATTTACTAAAAGCCGAAAACAATAGCTACACCTTTAACACTTGGAAAGCTGCTTTCCCCAGTGTAGATGCCAATGCCAGTACCAGTACAGTTACTTTCACTTACGTGGATAGTTTAACGGCCGTTGCCAAACATTTATTTATTACCAACCCCTCCGATATAGCCCTAAACATTGATTTGGGCAATAAAACCTATCGCCAGTTAGATGGTAGCTACGTATGTGGCAATAGCATTACGGTAGCCCCATGGAGTGCCAAATTATTGCTTTGGGACGATGAAGCCCCCACACCCATATACAACACCGCATCGGCACTAGCCGAAACCGCCACCAATGTAAACGCCTGTAAATGGTACAACGTTAAAAAAAATAACCAAAACCTAGTTTCGGTTAAGCCCAATAGCAATAACCTAGCAACCCTTACGGTTGATACCTATTTAAACCCTAGCAACCCTGTTGTGCTAGGCAACAAAAGCCTAGGCCGTAGCTGGGTAGTAAAAGCAAGCAATGCCCCCACTAGCAATATCACGATACGCTTGTTTTTTACCAGCACCGAGTTTAATGCCTTAAAAGCATTGGATGCTACTATAAATACAGTAGATGATTTAAAAATTGTAAAATACAACGGCCCTAACGAAGACAATATATTTACCAATAATACTGGCGCAGCAGCAACAACGCTTGCCGACGTAAGTTTTGTAGCCTACCAAAATGGTTATTATGCACAATGCGAGGTAGCCAGCCTATCCGAGTTTTGGATAGTAAGCAAAAGCACAGGCACATTGCCCATAACCTTAACCAATTTTACCGCCCTAGCACAACAAGAAAACGTACGCCTAAATTGGCAAACTAGCCAAGAAAAAAATAGCAGCCACTTTGATATAGAAAGAGCCGAAGATGGTGTAAATTTTGTAAAAATAGGCCGTATCCAAGCTGCTTTGAATAGCAGCACCGTACAGCAATATACCTACACCGACAATAATATCGAAAGCCTTAGCGGCAATGTATATTACCGTTTAAAAATGATTGATAACGATGGCAGTGCCAAATATTCGGATGTAAAAGTGGTTAAACTAAGTTTAGAGCCCTCGCTAGCAATAAGCGTTTACCCCAACCCTGCCGTAAATACGCTCACCATCGAATTTATTAGCGATACACCTAGCACCGTAAATTATGCTATCAATAACACAGCGGGCATAACCGTATTAAAAGGAGTGTACGAACACGGTGCTATAAAATCGCACCAAAACTTTGATATTTCGGGCTTAATACCAGGGCTTTACTTTATAAAAATTACAAGCAACAATAGGCAAAAAGTATTAAAATTTGTAAAACTATAAATGTAGCCTTGCTGTTTACAGCTTCCGCTAAAAAAAACCGAGGATATTTATTCTCGGTTTTTTTTTGATTAATAAGTAATAGTGAAGCACAATTGTTTAAATTTGAAATATGAATATCAGTAATGCAGATACCCATACCCAGCAAGAAACGTTTACACTCGATGAAATTTTAAACGCCATAAAAACCATACGCAGGTTGATATTATGGAACGATGAAGTAAACACATTTGAACATGTAATATATTGCCTGGTTAAATATCTAGATTACAGCACTAAGCAAGCACAAAATATTGCCCATAAAGTACATAACGAAGGCAAATGCGCTATACTGGAAGGCTCGTTTACCGAAATGGAGGTATATCGCAAAATATTGCAACAAGAAAAATTAACGGTATCTATCGAATAAAAACTATTTTAATGGGCATGCTTATTTTAAATCCATCATTATGAAAAAAACTATCTCACTATTGCTTTTGGCTATTGTTTTAATTTTTACAGGCTTTATTTATTTTCGCTATTACTATGTATTTGGCGAGGGTGTAAAATCGGGCGAGCTTAATTATTTGGTAAAAAAAGGCAATATTTTTAAAACCTTTGAAGGCAAACTCATACAAAGCGGTTTTAAATCAAAAAGCGTAGGCACAGTACAATCGTACGAGTTCGATTTTTCGGTGGCCAACCCCACAATTGCCGATAGCTTAATGAAAAACTCGGGCAAATATTTCGATTTACATTATACAGAATACCATAACAATTTACCTTGGCGAGGATTTAGCGTATATGTGGTGGATTCGGTTTATGCCATGCGTAACACACCTGATGGACCTAACCTGTGGAAATAATGCTAGGCCGTTACCCTAAGCCTGGTTTTAATTTTATAGCTTATTTTTTAATTCCATTTTTTATTTAAATGACGGTAATTATCATTAGCTGCACACTGCTTATCATTGCTTATTTTTTAGATATTGCATCGGCTTATATTAAAATTCCATCGGTAATTTTATTGCTGGCTTTGGGTATGGTGGCTAAGCAATGTTGCTTGTTTTTTTCGATTAGCATACCTAACCTTAATCCACTATTGCCTATATTGGGTACAATAGGGCTGTTATTAATTGTTTTGGAAGGCTCGCTGGAGCTTGAGATAAACAAATCTAAAATTAAACAAATAACCATTTTTTCGTTGCAGGCATTGTTGCCTATGCTAGCTTTAAGCCTTGGCTTGGCCTACGCTTTTTATACATATAGCCAGGCGAGTTTTAAAGTTTGCTTGGCCAATGCCATTCCGTTTGCCATTATTAGCAGTGCTATTGCCATACCTAGTGCCAAAAACTTGGCTTCGCCAAACAAAGAATTTATAACCTACGAAAGTAGCTTGTCGGATATTTTCGGGGTGTTGTTTTTTAATATTGTGGCTTTAAACGAAACCCTTGATATTGCTTTTGCTGGTTATTTTATCCTACAGCTGGGGGTTATATTGGCACTTTCGTTTGTGGCTATTTTAACACTTGCCTACCTGCTACAAAACGTTAAACACAGCGTAAAATTTGTTCCGGTTATTATTATGGTGATATTAATTTATAGCCTAGCAAAAGTGTATCACTTGCCCGCACTTATTTTTATACTACTATTTGGATTGTTTTTAGGAAACTTAGGCGAGTTAAAGCGTTTTAAATTAGCGCAATACTTTAATCTGACCAAATTTAATCCCGAAATTACTAAATTTAAAGCCCATAATACCGAAATAACTTTTTTAATTAGGGCTTTGTTTTTTATTCTATTTGGATTTTTAATACAAGCGTCCGAAATATTAAATCGGCACACTATTGTATGGGCTGCCATTATTAGTGTGAGTATATTTTTACTTCGCTTTTTATTTTTAAAATGCTTTAAACTACCCCTGTTTCCATTATTGTTTATCGCCCCCCGAGGCTTAATAACGGTATTGCTTTTTTTGAGTTTAGCCCCAAGCCAATATGTAAATTTGGTAAACAAATCGTTGGTTACCCAAGTAATAATTATAACCGCACTGGTAATAATGTGTGGTTTAGTAAAATTTAAAAACAATGAAAAAAAGAATTAGAAGCCATAAAGTTACCCAGCTATTTACCGATTTTTTGGAGAGCGAAAAAGCGGGCGGTTTAATTTTAATTGCTTGTACAGCAATATCTTTACTGGTTGCAAATTCGGTCTTTGGGCTTAACTACCAGCGGTTTTGGGCAATGCCACTTGCTGGGCATAGTATGGTGCATTGGGTAAACGATGGCTTAATGACGGTTTTCTTTTTGCTGATAGGGCTTGAACTGGAGCGAGAAGTTTACCAAGGCGAATTATCAAATATAAAAGATGCTTTGTTGCCAATATTTGCTGCATTGGGGGGCATATTGTTTCCAGCCGGCATTTATTTAGCCTTTAATTGGGGTAGCATAACGCAATCGGGGGCGGGCATACCTATGGCTACCGATATTGCTTTTGCACTAGGCATTTTATCTTTATTGGGTAAGCGAGTGCCCTTATCGTTAAAAATATTTTTAACTGCACTAGCCGTTATTGATGACCTTGCCGCCATTATTATTATCGCTATTTTTTATACCCAAACCATACATTGGGCTTATTTGTACAGCGCATTAGGTGTGTTTTGTGTTTTACTTGCCTTTAACCGATTAAAAATCAGCAACCTATTTCCCTATATTTTGGGTGGGATTGTTATGTGGTACTTTATGCTACACTCGGGCGTACATGCCACTATTACTGGTGTTTTGCTTGCTTTTGCCATCCCTTTTGGTAATGGAGACTCCAAATCAGCTTCTTTTATTTTGCAAAAATTTTTACATAAACCTGTTGCCTTTGTTATTTTACCTGTATTTGCCTTGGCCAATACGGCCATTGTTTTAAGCTCGGATATGGGAGCAATTTTAAGCCAAAATTATAGCTTGGGTATTGCGCTAGGCCTTATAATAGGTAAGCCCTTGGGTATATTTTTATTCTCGTTTTTAGCCGTATCGCTGGGCTTGTGTAAGTTGGCTAGCGATTTATCGTGGAAACATATTGCATCCACAGGGCTTTTGGGTGGCATAGGTTTTACGATGTCGATATTTATTACCTTGCTCGCTTTTGATAATGCAGAGGTAATTAACCATGCAAAATTTGTGATTTTATCGGCTTCGCTTGTGGCTGGGCTTATGGGTTATGTAAGCCTGTATTTTTGTTTAAAAAAGAGGTAAAATACTTTTATACAAGTATTTAAAATTTCGGAGCAAATAAATATAAAGTCCTAAAGATATACACTTTATAAAAAAATTTGCCACCAAAGTTCGTGTATTCGTGGCAAATAAAGGCGAAGCCTCAAAGCAAAATAATAAATAGCTACGAATACGAGGGTATAATTTTAGAGATTTATACCAACACATTTAAACCAAGGTATGTAAAACGAAATGCCTTAAATTGAAAAGAGACTTTTAAAATATGCAAGCATGAGGCACTCTACGAGAGACTTCATTTATTCCTATTCTACCACATCAAACAAATTTTTGGCCGCTAAGCCAATGGTAAGTTTATGCGTATCTAAATCATAAAAATCGCCTAGCCCTATTACATGTACCCTAATGTTTTCTATCGAAACTGGCGTTCCCATTTCTACATTATAAATATTGGTATTGGCAATTTCTCGGCCATCAACCAATATAGTTACGCCCGAGCCTATGGCTTCCATGGTTCGGTTGCCAGTAATTAATAGGCCGGCATCTTCACCTAAGCCAATACCTAGCATACCTGGGTTACTGGCAACAGCGTAAAACAAACGGGTAAAGCGGCCTCGTTGTATAAAATGGGTATCAATAATTACGTTATCAATAAAGCCTAAGCCACCTGTAATTTGTACTTCGCCTTTAATAAGCGCTTCCTTACTTTGGCCTTTGTAAATCATATTGTTTGATGATGCTGCCGCACCTGCCGATGTGCCAGCAATTAAAAAGCACTCATCGTTAAAATAACGGTCTTTAAGTATTTTTAAAAACTGTGTACCACCTAGTATAGAGGTTAAGCGTAATTGGTCGCCACCGCTAAACATTACAATATCGGCTTTCTCTAGTCGGGCAATAATCTCGGCATTGTTGGCTTGTTGGCGGCTACAAATATCCATTACACCTACATTTTTTACGCCTAATTGCCCAAATGATTTAATATATTCTAAACCCACCAATTCGGGAATTTGCGATGCTGTAGTAATAATTTCTACAAGTGAGTTTAGCTTACTTGCCGATTCGTTTATAATTCGCCTTAAAATACCAAATTCGAAAAATTTAAGATAATGTGGTTGGTTAATGTTTTCTTCAGTACCAATATGGGTTCCCATATCCACAGCACCTCCTATAATTACTAATTTACCTTTCGGGTTTACCACAATTAATTCACTTTATGTTAACATTATATACATTTCAAAAATAGTATTTTACAGCTTAGATTTATAAAAAATTGATAGTAGTTTAGAATAAAAATTATCATAAATTGAAAACGGAATTAATTTTATCGAAACCCTAAACTACACCGCCCACTAAACACCCTATTTAACAGATGATTATAGAAAAAATACAAGTACTACGTGGCCCTAATATTTGGAGCATACGCCGTGGAAAATTAATACAAATGCGTTTAGCCCTAGGCGAGTTAGAGGAATTACCAACCAATAAAATAGAAGGCTTTGGTGAGCGAATGCAGGCTTTGCTACCTAGTTTATACAACCACCGTTGCTCGCCTGGCGAGCCTGGGGGGTTTTTACAACGTGTAGAAACCGGTACTTGGATGGGGCATGTGATTGAGCATATTGCGCTCGAAATACAAACCCTTGCGGGAATGTATTGTGGCTTTGGCCGCACCCGCGAAACAAAAACACCAGGCACTTATAATGTAGTTTTTAATTATCAAGAAGAAAAAGTAGGCGTTTTTGCTGCCGAAGCTGCCGTAAAAATTGCACAAGCCTTAATTGATGCTACACCCTACGATATAGAAAGTGATATTTTACAAATGCGCCAAATACGCGAAAAAACCAGCCTAGGCCCCAGTACAGGTTCTATTGTGCAAGAAGCCATAAGCCGAGATATTCCTTGGATAAGGTTAAACAACCAATCGCTAGTGCAACTGGGCTACGGTGTAAACCAAGTACGTTTTAGAGCCACCATGACCGAAAAAACCAGCAGCATAGCCGTTGACATTGCAGGTAATAAAGAGCAAACCAAAAAAATATTAGAAGAACAAGCCATCCCCGTAGCCAAAGGCTTAACTATAAGCGATGTGCAGCAAGTGCAACAAGCCATTGATTACATTGGCTTTCCCTTGGTTTTTAAACCCCTAAATGGGAACCATGGCCGTGGTGCAAGCATTAACGTAAAAACATACGATGCCGCCGTAAAGGCTTACGAGCATGCTGCCATTATATCAAAAAAAGTAATTGTTGAACGTTTTATCCAAGGATACGATTTTAGGGTGCTTGTAATTGATAATAAAATGGTAGCTGCTGCACAGCGTGTACCAGCCCATGTGGTAGGCAATGGCGAATTAACTATTCAGCAATTAATAGATGCCGAAAACCAAGATGAACGCCGTGGCTACGGACACGAAAATGTATTAACCGAAATTACGATAGATAGAGATACCTTAGATTTATTACAAAAACTAAACTACACGCTGGATAGCATCCCACCCAAAAAAGAAATCGTTTACTTAAAATCGACCGCCAATTTAAGCACAGGTGGCTCATCTATTGATGTTACCGACTTGGTACACCCGCAAAATGTTTTCTTTTGCGAGCGCATTAGCCGTGTAATAGGTTTAGATATTTGCGGCATCGATATTATGGCGCAAAATCTTACCGAACCCTTAACCGAAAATGGGGGCGTAGTGCTAGAAGTGAACGCTGCGCCAGGCTTTCGTATGCACCTAGCACCCAGCGAAGGCCTGCCCCGCAATGTAGCCACCCCTGTAATAGATATGCTGTACCCGCCAGGAAAATCATCTCGCATTCCTATAATTTCTGTAACGGGTACCAATGGCAAAACCACCACCACTCGCCTTATTGCCCACATTGCCAAAACACATGGCTGCCGTGTAGGTTACACCACCTCCGATGGTATTTATGTGCAAAATACCATGATGCTTAAAGGCGATACCACTGGCCCACAAAGTGCCGAGTTTATTTTAAAAGACCCTTCGGTAGATTTTGCCGTTTTAGAAACCGCCCGTGGTGGTATATTACGCTCGGGGCTTGGTTTTAAGCAATGCGATATTAGCGTAATTACCAATGTGCAAGAAGATCATTTAGGTATTTCGGATATTCATAACCTTGATGATTTACGCCGTGTAAAAGAAGTGATTGTAGGCGCAACAAAAAAAACAGGTTGGGCGGTGCTTAATGCCGATAACCCACATTGCGTAAAAATTGGCAAAGCTGCCGATTGTAATGTAGCCTATTTTAGTATGGACGAAAATGCCAAAGTAATTAAAGAACACTGCAAAAAAGGAGGCATTGCCTGCATTTACGAAAACCTTTTTATCACCATAAAAAAAGGCGATTGGAAAATTAGGGTCCAAAAAGTAGGTGCCATACCCATTACATTTGGTGGCAGCGTACCGTTTATGATACAAAACGTATTGGCCGCTACATTGGCATCGTTTGTATGGGGTTTTAAAACCGAGGATATAAAAATAGCTTTACAAACCTTTATTCCATCGCCCACGCAAACCCCAGGCCGCATGAATGTATTTCCGTTTAAAGATTTTAATGTGATGGTAGATTTTGCACACAACCCCGATGGCTACCGTGGCATTAGAGATTATTTAAACACCATAGATTCGCCTATGAAAATAGGCATTATTGCCGGCACAGGCGACCGTAGAGATGAAGATATTGTAGAACTAGGAGCTATATCGGCCGAAATGTTCGACCATATTATCCTGAGGCAAGAAAAACACCTACGTGGCCGTACCGCCGAAAACATTATTGGCCTGCTTATACAAGGCATAAAATCGGTAAACAAAAAAGTAACTTACGAAGCCATCCCCAAAGAAGTAGATGCCATAAAACATGCCATAGGCATGGCTTTATCGGGTACTTATATTGTTGCATTAAGCGATGTAATTGATAATGCGATAGATATTGTACAGCTGTACCAAGAAAGGGAAATGCAGAATGAGGCGTTGTAACCCGAGTTACGATGATTAAACTATAGGGGAGTTCTAAAAATCAATTTTCTGAAGTAAAAAACATTGTTTCTGTTGAACTGAAAGGGTATTATTTTTTAAAATTGAATTGCTAGAACCTTCCTATAGTATAATTTGGTGTATCATTTATATACAACAATATGGAAGTATTTAAAATTGAAATCCTTAACCCGAAAGCTATGCAATTAATTAAAAGGATGCAAGATTTGAATTTGATTAAAATATTGGATGATAAAGTTACTGCGCTTCAAGCATATCTTAAAAAACCCAGAAAATATACGGCATCTGCACCAAGTTTAGAAGAGATTGCGGTTATGGTTGATGAGGTTAGAACCAAAAGGTATGCAAAAAGATAAATAACCAAAAATATGCCCGTAAATTTAGATGCGCTTGTACGCTACCACACCATTGATAAATGTTTACAAAACCGTTTGCGAAATTGGACTTGGGAAAATTTAGCCGAAGCTTGTTTTGAAGCTTTAGATGAAGTGCGTTATAGAAATGAGAAAAATACAGTAAGTAAGCGAACTATAGAAAACGATATTCGAATTTTAAGAAGTAGTATTTTAGGTTACAATGCCCCCATAGTTTGCAAAAACGGGCTTTACAGCTACACTAACGCTAATTATTCTATTAAAAATGCAACACTAACACAAGCCGATATACGGCATATTGCCTTTGCCGTAGAAACCTTAAAGCAATATAAAGGCTTTAGTTTTTTTGATAATTTAAAACAAACTTTTGAAAGTTTAGAACATAAAATTGCTATACAATTTCAAGAAAACCTAAGTAAACTGGTACATTTTGAAGATACCTATTTGCCAACTGGCACAACATTAATTAACCAAGTGTTAGATGCAATACAACATAAACAGGTATTAAAAATTAGTTATCAAAAGTTTGATAGCCAAATTATTAAAGAAAACGTTATACACCCTTACTTGCTAAAAGAGTTTAAAAACCGGTGGTATGTTTTAGGTTATAACCCCAATTTTGAGTTTTTAAAAACCTATGCTTTAGACCGAGTAAAAGAAATAAGTATTTGTAAAACTGAAGTATATATGGATGCTGTTGATTTGAATGCCCAAACTTTTTTTAAGAATGTAATTGGCGTATCAAACCCAATGGATAATGTGCAAAAAGTAGCCATTTTAGTAAGCACAAATTTTGCAGCTTATATTAAAACCCAACCATTGCACCACTCGCAAATAATTGTAAATGAAGATGATAATGGTTTGTTAATAAACTTAACCGTTGTACACAATGTAGAGTTGGAAACTTTGATATGTGGCTATGCAAGTTTCCTTACTATTTTAGAGCCGGCTTCGTTAAAAGTGGCGGTTAAAAAGAGGTTGGTGGATGCGTTGGGGAGGTTTTAAAATGCAAATAGGCTTCGTTATCTATCCTAAATTTGTACACAGATGATAAAGAATATGTTTATTTTAGATGAGATAATAAGTGCTGTTGCATTTGACAGATTAAACTTGCATTTTAAAAGTGAACGAGACTACAAATTTTGGCTTAGGGATTATCATCGCACTTTTAAGCTAAAACAGATATTAAACTACTATCAATTACCATTTAATTTTTTCAATTGGGGATTTTATGAAAATCTCATAAATAAAGAAAGTATATCATTTGATGAAATAAAAGCATTTGTAAAATTACTTAAACATAGAAACAAAATTTATTTATCAAAAGAAACAAAAAGTGATTTAAGTTTGATTAAGAAAGCAATTGAACTTCAATGGGATTTTGAGCACTTGAGTAAACAACTGAGCTTTGATTTATCGGCAGAAAACTCACCTTATTATCGGTTCTTACTGTATGAAATATTATACCAAGAAATGATTAACCTTCACGATTTTTTAGAAGATATTCGCCTAGCTGAAAAGATAAGTTTAATGAGAAATATAGATATACATAAAAAATTCGTTGATGCCATAGGCGAACATTTAATGAATAAATCAAAAGTAGATGCTCGCTTAATAGATTGTTATTATACAATGGATTATTTATATAGATTTATCGAAGACAAAGAATTTGAGAAATATGGAAACTTGGTTAAGTTGAATATTATTTAATTAATTATGGAAGGGAATGGAAATCCTTATTGTATTATAAGTTATATCTGATTGCTGAAGCTGCACCTTTCTTTTTTGTATGAGCTATTGACTTATTAAGATATTTACTTCTTATTTCATTTGGTGCAATTTCACCGTTAAAACCATATCCAATTTTCTTTTCATCTTTCTTTTTTGCATTAGGTAAATAACCTCTTTCTTTTTCATACCATTCGTTAACCATAAAAACCTCTACAATAAGACCTTTATATTCACTTAAAACATATTTTATATTCGGTAATTTTTTTTTGTCAATTGTCCAAGTTTCTTTGGTTGCCTCGTAGATATTTACAGCACCTTTGCCTCTTTTATACTTCTTATTTATGTTTATAAGGATACATCCATTGTCAATTTTATCTAGTAATTCAGCTCTATAAATTCTTTTAATCTCGTCACAAGTCATAAGACCTTTTTCGATAGAATTGTGGCCACTAACTTTATTGGTTAGTAAAAGCCCACAATAAGTTAAGGAATCAATTAATGCAGCTTCTATTTGATATGCCTCAAACTCTTTTAAGCCGTGTCTAACAATAATGTGACCTACAGTTAACCCTCTCTTATTTATCTCTCTTATTTTATCATACTTGGCATTTATTAAGTCTAATTCTGCAAGGGCGCAATTTAAATGATTAAAAACCCTATTTTCTAACCCTTTTCCCACATAAAACGGTTTATTTTCCAACGGGTCTATTAGCATATACACGTAATAGTTTAGTTGTTCTATTGTTTTTTCGTCAAACATTGTTTTTGATTATTGATTAGCTATTTAATATTATTTCTTTAAATCCCTATCTTTTCTATGGCTAATTTTACCCATTCTTTATCTGTACCCCTAGCGGAATAATGCTTAAGTTTTATAACTTTGTTGTTGGGATAAATTTGTTTTAAATGTTTAGTAAACAATTCGTTTGCTAAATAACCAAAGGTTAAGAAAATAGTTTCTTCTGTTATTTTCACATCTTTCATTTCTTCAATAAAAGATGCAATATGCGATTCTATTTTAATTTCATTTGACTTGATTTTTTTTAGAATTACACTTGAATTTTTTTCTACAATATTTTTTAAAACGTCTGTTAAGTAAAAACCTCTTATTGAGGTTTTGTTAAAAGCTTGTTCTAATTTTCTGCAATGGGTTCCTCTAAAATTTGACCATTCTTTAACTGGGTTCGAAATATTCAAAGCAACACCAACGTAACGCGAATTAAGTAATCCAATATTTTCTTCGATTATTAAAGTGTCTTTATGATTATTTTCATTCCAAATCGCCCAGCTAGCTACATTACCATATTTTACTTTTAAATGTTGGTATTCTTCTATTGTGTAAGTTTCTTTTAGCATAGAATTTATAGTGTTTAATAAAGTTATGGTGGATTCAAGTAATAAGTTTGCGTTTTTCATTTATTTGATTTATAGATTTTTATGTGTTTTTTAATTAAAAAAACTCAAACAATATTTAAGTTATTTTTTTCTTAAATCCCTATTCAAATAAAAATATTTCTTGCTTGTGATAAATTTTTCTTTGCTCAAAGTGCTAAGCAGTATAATTGTCCCTGTAAAAATAAATTTCTTTTCGCTATCAAGATAAACACTCCACTTCGACCCAGAATCTGGGCTACTGCATATAGCCCCCTGCAAAATATTTATAAAAGCTTGTTTTGCTAAAATAGAATCCGATTCAAATATTATGATTTTGTCATTATGGCTGTTCAATAAATTGAACAGCTTTTTGGGCGTATATTTAAAATCATCTATATATCTATAATCGTATTCACTTTCTAGTGTTTGTTCATCATTAAAGCCAATGTATTTAGTTTTATGCAATTCCGACTTAAATATTTCTTTTCTATCCTCTTTATCAATCTCAAAAATAATAAGATGTTGAGATGAGTAGTTATTCCGCAATACTCTGTCAGACAAAAAATGTTCGCATTTTTCTGCAAAAGTCTGTTGTTCCAGTTTAAGTTTTATAGCGATTATATCTGTATCCATACTGTTTTTTTTGATGATTTACCAGATAGCAATATATAAAAAACAAATAAGAAGTATGTTTTCTTATTTGTTTTGATATTAATTTTTATTGCAAAAAATATTAAAGGTTCTTATTTTGCTAATTTCCCTAATCGGGCAGTGGTTTTTACAGTTGAAATTTTTGTTAAAAACCCAATGCCTAATATGGGTTTTAGTATTTTGGTTTCGTATTGTGGGTAAAAAACAACATCGTATCCTGGGTTTGTATTCATTAGTTGGTATAAAGAATAGTTGGCTGTATTATCAGCAGTTAAATTTCCTATAACTGGGATGCTTGCTGTATTTATACCAGCCGAAGCACCATCTTTATTTACGCTACCTGTTTTTTGTATAAAAATTCTAGCCCAATCTATACCCAAAACTTTTACCGTTTTTGCTTCGGCTGTAACTTGGTCCGATAATACAAAATCGCTTTTGTTTAAATTTAATCTTGTGTTTGGCTCTCGCATAGTTTGGTTAAGTGTGGTGCAACTGCTAAGTGCAACAATTACTGCTACATACATTGCCATTGTTAAGTTTTTGTGGTTCATCTAATATTGTGTTTTATTTGTCTCCTACTCGTAAGGCTTTTCGGCATCGCCCCGTTTACATGGTTTCTGGTCTCCATTTTTTTCTGTTATTTATTTAATAGCGTTTATATAATCTTCAAGGCGGTTTTTCTCGTCAAAAATTTCGGTAGGCGAGTTAAAAGGTGGTCGGGCTATATTCTGTGGGCTCAACATTTCGCCATTAGCAACCTCATGGCCATAAGTTATGGTACTACGAAAAACCCCTCTACCTCTTGTTTTTAAAATAATAGCTTGTACACTAGGGAAAACGGCAATTTGCAACCCAGTTTCTTCGCTTTCGTATAAGTCGCTGCTATTCAATCTCATTTTAACAAGTTCGCCCTTCATGGCACTTTCGGGGCAGTAACCCGTCCAAATATTACCTAGTAATATTTGCTCTAAATCATCGTCGGGGTCTTCGTATTCGTATGGTAAAGGGAAAGCGGTATTCAACTCATTTTTTAAAGCATAAATTTGTTTGTACAATGCAGTTATTTTTTTTGTAATTTCATTATCAGGATTTAAGTATTCACCTAAAAGGGTATCAATATCTTCATCGTTGATATAAAAATCTCTCATTTCTGGTATTTCGCCTTCAAATTCTAAGTTTGCTAGCCTGTAAAATAACTCTTCAGTAGTGCTTTCTAACACCTCTGCAATTTTGGTAATTTGGTATTTGTAATTGTTCATGATGTTTTTTAAGAAATAATTTCGTTGGTTAATAATTCAATGCTTTCAATTTCCTTGTCGTTATCATTTGGCATAATCATAGATCCGTGTCTAAAAGTAATTTTATCAAATAACCCGTCCACATTAATTTTTCTTTCAGCTTTAATTACTGCATCCTTAAAACTTTCGGCAACAACATAAAACTTGGCAAAATTCACAAGTTGTACTACAAATAATTTTCCTTTCATATGCTATTTAATTAGTGGAAACAAATGTAGGTGGGTATTACGCAGCGTATTTGCGTTATGATTTTAAATCAAAAAAATAGTAATTTTTGGCAATGCAGGTTGGCTGCGTTGCGCTTATTTAACTTTGTGCTTGTATAAATTTTAATCAGAAAAAAAAATGGAAAAATTGAATAAGAAAAACGACAATAAAAATGGAGGTGTTACAAAACAGCCTTTATCTCCCCAACAAATGTATGCCTTGCACCTTAAAAAATTACCAAACTTACTAGAAGTGTTTATGTTTGAAATTTACGATGTTATATCAAACTTGGCTATGGCTGGTGAGTTAAGCGATGTAGATAGTAGATTTGATATTGGTGACGAACTGATGTTTATGATAGACGATTTCAGAAATCTTAACGACCAAAACGTACAAGCGCTTTACCAAATTTTTGATTTTATACACGATAAAAGGGCAAGTATTATAAATATTAATGCTTTGGAGAATGAAGAGGAATAGAAAATAATTGCGCTTGGTTTGATTTTTGTAAAGCAGAAGCCTCAATCGTAGGGTTTTGCAACCCAAAAAAGTTACCTAATAAACGCTTCGTGTTGTTAATTATTTAGCTATGTTTAATATCGGATTGCAAATTCTACAACATGAGCTTCCTGATAACAAACTGATTGATTTGCAGATATAATTTTCCTATAAAAATTTTATAGGAAAAATTGAGCCCCATTGGGCAAAATCTGAAGAACCACTTGTCACTCTGAACGATTGAAGAGTCTAAAATACGTTGATGAGACTCTTCAATCGTTCAGAGTGACAAGTGGTTTATTGTTTAATAATCTATACAGAAGATTTTAACTAGTTGATTTACAGTTGCAATTTTTCTTGTAGAAATTCACACAAGCTGCTATTCTAAAAATTTTATAGGGAAAATGTGGCCCCATTGGGGGAAACTGGAAGAGCGGGAACGCTACCATACCATTGATAAATGTTTACAAAACCGTTTAGGAGATTTATTTTTACACATCTAAGTTTATTTCTATAAGTTTCATAGGCTCAACACCTAACACAGCTGCAATATCAAAAATGATTGAAATATTGGGGTTTACCACGCCACGTTCCATTCTACTTATTTGTGAATAATCCACTTCAAGCAAGTTTGCCAGTTGCTCAATAGTTAGTTTTTTTAGATTTCTGTATTTTTTTATGTTGGTAGCTAAAGTTAAAATAGCTTTTTCGTTGCGCCTATGTTTAATGCTTTTAACCATAGCACAATAAAAATATTCAAAACGTTTTTAAATAGGGATTAAAATCCCTATTATTGTTTTTTAATTTATGCTATTTAATAAATACAAAAGCCCGCAAACCTCGACATCCTTTGGCTTACCCAACCATTACTTTTGACAAGAAATTTAAAAACTCAATAAAAAAACAAATTATGAAAAATTACCTTTCCCTACTTTTATGCTTAACTGCATTGTATTTTACTGCTTGTAAAAAAGCCAACGAAACCGAAACCAAACCCACCACTACAGAGCAAATTACGGGCACAAACGGACAAACTATTTTAGGTGGCAGTGGCGCACCCAAAACCGAACTAGGCAACAATGGCGATTTTTATTTAGATAAAACCACCGCTAACTTGTATGGCCCCAAAACCGAAAATGCCTGGCCACAACCATTTAACCTTGCCAACAATACTGGCACAACAGGTACACCCGGCACTAAAATTTTAAGCGGAATAATTGCCCCTGTTTTAAGCATTGGTGCTATTGGCGATTTTTATTTTGATACCGCCGCCCTAAACTTTTATGGCCCTAAAACGGCCGCAAGTTGGGGATTGCCCATTAGCCTAAAAGTTCAAACCGATGGTGCAAAAGTGCTGATTTATAAAAGCCAAGTTTTTAATAGTGTGGTGAGAGATACGGCGAATGCTAAAATCTTGCAAAGAAATATTGACGAAAATATAAAATCCAAAATCCCTAATGAGAACTATATAGCCCAATATAAAGTTACTTACGATAGTCAAGTAAAAAATATACCTGCAAATTATACACCAAGCGCAAAACAAGCATTAATAGACCAATACAAAAGAGAGTACGACAATAATGTTGCTTATTATCTTAAAGAAATAACCCGATTAGATACAGAAAGAATTAAATATGAAAAAGATTTAGCCGTTGGAAATTTTAATCTCAGCTCCGAAATTGCTATTGATGCCAAATACCAAAATTATTATGATAACGGTATGGTCGTGGTGTATTTAAGCAATCCGTTAGCAACACCTCCTTTTTGGGATAATGAATATATAGAATTATATGAAAATAAAGAAAAATTCACCAACGTACAATACGTGTCTTGTTCTGTCGATAAAATTGCAAAAGATAAAATTTACTTACAAGGCCGCAGTTACCGTGTTGATGAAGCCATAGTAAAAGCCTTAAAATTTGATGTTAAAGTGGTATTTATACCTGCAAGTGATGTTAAAATTATGAGTGCTGCAAAAGTAGATACCCATAACCTAAAAGCGGTAAGCAGGTATTTAGGTGTGGCGTTGAATAAGTAGGTTTTGTTTAAAGTAGCCCTTTCTGATTTTTTAAAATTGGAGAGGGCTTTTATATGTTCATATATAAACTTGCTTTAAGGAAATATTTTATAAATTTCATCTCTTTTAGCTATCCGAACTAAAACCATCACATTATTTTCTATCTGTAATCCAATGCGGTAATTACCCATCCTTAAACGGTAAAATTTAGAATATCCTACCATTTTTTTTAATGTCAAACTTTTCTAAATCAGTGGCTGCCTCTAATTCTTTAATCAAATTTAAAACCTCCTTTTGTAAAGGAATAGAAAGATTTTTGGTATCTTTTACAAATGATTTTTTTATTTGAATGTTCATTTACCAAGTGAATTTAAAAACAATTCTTTTTC
>JAAFJW010000003.1 GCA_013298995.1 Sphingobacteriales bacterium
CTGTTCAAACTCAGATAGAAGAAAACAAAAAGGGGAAAATCCTGCCTGACAGCATTGATATTATCATGCTAAGATGCGGCTATGTTTACCCTTTTCGGTGTTGTATTAAATTATACCAAAATTGTACTTTTTTTTGATAGGGTAAAGATATGAGGAAACGCCTAATTATTGCAAAAACAGTATTTATTAATCGAACTCAGGCTATAATTAGCATTTTTGTAAAATTAGTTGGGTATAAAAGCAATAGGCTTTGCGTAAATCTTTGCGGTGAAACCTAAAATTATTTTAGCCGCAAATAACTTAAAGCTAGTTGTAAGCACCACCAGTAAATAAATCAGGCTAAAAAAGTCTCTCTTTTTCACCTCCGAAACTTTAGTTATCATTAATGGTTAAGCCACAAATTACCCCAATAATTCTAAACCTATAAAAATAAAATTCGATTATCAATATTTATGCTTACGCAGATAATAAAACTATAAACTTGGTTTTTTTAAAGCAGTTTCAAAATATTTACAAAAACCACTAATGGGGCATATTGCACACTTAGGGTTTCGGGCTACGCAAATGTAGCGGCCATGTAAAATAAGCCAGTGGTGGGCAATAAATATTTTATCGTTGGGCAGGTATTTGGTTAATTGTTTTTCTACGGCTAGTGGGGTAGTGGCTTTAAGGGTTAAGCCCAATCGGTTGGCTACTCTAAATACATGGGTATCTACCGCCATTGCGGGGGCATTAAATATTACCGATGCAATTACATTGGCGGTTTTGCGGCCTACACCTGGCATTTTTTGTAATTCGTTAATATCCGATGGTACAACACCGCCAAAATCGTTTACCAAAATTTGTGCCATACCTACCAAGTGTTTTGCTTTATTATTAGGATAACTTACCGATCGTATATAGTTAAATACCTCATCGGGGCTTGCCTGTGCCAAAGGTTCGGGTGTAGGGAAACGTTCGAAAAGCTTGGGCGTTATAGCATTAATACGCTTATCGGTACATTGTGCCGATAAAATAACGGCTATAAGTAATTCGTAAGGGTTGGTATAGTTTAGCTCGGTTTGGGCATTGGGCTGGTGCGCCTCAAAATAATCGATAAATAAACGGTAGCGTTGTGTACGTAACATGTACGAAACTAAAAAAAAATCGGAAAACAATTTTAATTGCTTCCCGATTTTTTTTTAAACCTAATGCAATGATTTTGAGTAGGCTAAAATTTTGCTAATGGTTTCTTGCTTAGGCTGTTTTACCAAGTTGTTTAAGCTAGGTTTAATTAAATCATAAAACAGTGCTTCGTTTTTGTTTAAAGCGTCTAACGCCAAGTTACCGTCTGCCTTGTCTTGTAGCAAGGTGTTTAAAATTTTTGTAGAGGTTGCAAGCATAGTTTAATTTTGTTAAAGTTTGAAAATTAAACGACAACAAGCCTGCAATATTTTAGCGTTTTTTAAATAAATTACACTTTTAATGTAACTTCTTTGTTACCTACAAGCATTTTCCTTAGATTGTTTAAGGCATAGCGCATCCGCCCCAAAGCGGTATTAATGCTTACATTGGTTAAATCGGCAATTTCTTTAAAACTTAACTCGCCGTAATGGCGCATAATAAGCACTTCTTTTTGCTCGTCGGGTAGTAAATGAATTAATGATTTTAAATCGGCATAGGTTTGTTCTTTAATCATTTTTTCTTCCATACTTTCATCATGTATGCCCAATACATCAAAAATATCGAAACCATCGCTGTTTATAATCGTTGGCGATCGTTTTTCTTTTCTAAAATAATCAATTACTAGGTTGTGGGCAATGCGTAAAACCCAGGGTAAAAACTTACCTTCTTCGTTGTATCTACCCGCTCGTAAAGTTTTAATTACTTTTATAAACGTATCTTGAAAAATATCTTCGGCCAAGTATTCATCTTTAACCAATAAATATATAGAAGTGTAAATTTTAGATTTATGCCTAGTTACCAATTCGGAAAGTGCTTCTTCTTTCCCTTTAAGGTATAAGTTAATTAAATCTTGGTCGGTACTTATGGATTGAATGTTCATAAAACTCTTCATTAAAATTTGCTAAAATTGTTAATTTAGTAGAGTTTTTTCTATATGAACTTGGTTTAAGGGTGTAATTGTGTTGCCAAATAAAAGATAAATTTTATTAACAACAAAATTTTAAATGTTTTTTATTCCAGATATTTTTTGGTTTGTGCTAGGCTTAACAGTAAGCAAGTGTTAAAAATATACAGGCTTGGCAATATATTTTTAACCGATTAATCATTAAATAACCACATTTTCAGTAATTTATCGTCGCTTACCGATAATAAATTTTGGCCATTTGCCAGCCAGCAAATTTGGTTTACCGATAAGCGGTGCCCATTTGTTTTTTTATCAATACTTAGATTTTTATAAAGGCTATAATCTTTACTGCGCCAAATTTTTATGCTTTTATCGCGGCTACAAGTGGCAAAATAGGGTAGGTGTGGATGAAACGTAATTTGGTAAATAGCAAATAAATGGGCTATAATTGTTTTTTGGCAAAGCCAATTTTGCGTATCCCAAACTTTTATATGCGCATCTCGCGAGCCTGTAAGCATTACTTGCCCATCGGGCGAAAAAGCAATAGCACCCACGCCCATATTGTGGGCTTCAAAACTATTAATCAAAGTGTAATCATCAAGCTGGTAAAGGCGTACCTTATTATCATTTGATGCAGTGGCCAGTATATTTAAGGCTACATTAAAATCAAAACTCCTTATTTTTTGAGTGCCCGATGCAAAACGATGGATAATTTTTTGCTCGTTTATGTTTATAATAATGATTTCGCCTGCATCGGTAGAAAGCAATAGCTCTTTTTTATTAGCTACGTATTTTATACAAAAAACTGCTGAATTAAGCGTCATCGAAAATTGCAGCATCCCACTTTCAATATCAAAAAATAAAATATCCCCATTACTACAACCTGCTACCAATAAATTATGTTGTACAACAATTTCTAAGGCATAAACCGTGTGGGCAACAGGTTTAAAAAGCCGCAAAAACTGTTGCTTATCTGTATCCCATTCTACAATTCCTTTGTCATTACCAGCGGTGTAGCAAAGTTTTTTGGTGGGATGCGCCACAACAGCATAAATAGGGTTACTGTGCCCTTCTAAATTAATAGCCTCCATTGTTTAGCTGTGCCTATTTTCCAAGTTTTTGGCTATATCGGCCAAAGAAAATCTTTTTTCACGTAACAAAACTAGCAGGTGAAACACAAGGTCGCTAGCCTCGTTTACAAAATCAACATCGGTTTCGGCCAGGGCGGCAATAACGGTTTCAACACCTTCTTCACCCACTTTTTGGGCAATTTTATTAATGCCTTTTTGTTGTAAGCTATTAATATACGACCCTTGGCGGGGATTGTTATACCTATCATTAACAATACTTTCGAGCGCAAAAATAAAGTTTTGGTTATACGCTGTATCAAAGCAACTGCGTGTACCCTTGTGGCAGGTAGGCCCTTGGGGCATTGCTGTAATTAGTATGGTATCTTTATCGCAATCTACAGCAATACTTTTTACGATCAAAAAATGGCCACTATCCTCGCCCTTAGTCCATAAACGGTTTTTAGAGCGTGAAAAAAAAGTTACTTTTTGCTCGGCTATGGTTTTTTGGTAAGCATCGGCATTCATATAGCCCAACATTAATACTTCAAGCGTTTGCTGGTGTTGTATAATTACGGGTAATAAACTGGCTTTGGTAAAATCGGGTTGGGGGATCATGAATTTTAATGGTTGGGTGTTTTTTTATCAGTTATAGTATATTTATGTAATACTTTTTATAAAACCTTTTATATTATCAAACTTAAAAACAAAGGTAAAAATTTGTAGCGTTGTTTTTGGCAAAAAGGGCAATTGTTTTATTTCCTTGGTAATCGTTTGTTGGTTTAAAGTATTGATATTTTTTGCTAAATATAATTTTTATTGCATTTAAAAAATAATATTCTTACTTTCGCAGTCCGTAAAAAAGCGGAAAATTAATATTCAATAAGTAAGAAATGAATCAATACGAAACCACTATCATTCTTACCCCGTTGTTATCAGAAGAAGTTGCCAAAGAGGTAATTGCAAAATTCTCTAAAATACTTACTGATAACGGAGCCGAAATTGTTATGGAAGACAATTGGGGTTTGAAAAAACTTGCGTATGCGATTGAAAAAAAATCGACAGCGTACTATCACCTTACTGAGTACAAAGCTCAGGGTGAGGTTATCGGCAAATTAGAAATCGAATTAAAACGCGATGAGCGTGTAATGCGCTTTTTAACAATTAGTTTAAACAAACATGCTGTTGCGTACAACGACAAAAAACGTACTGGCGCATTTAACAAGAAAAAAATTGAAAAGGTGGAGGCTGTAGCAAACTAATGGCAAAAGATCAAATCCAGTACGTTACCGCCCCAAAGGTGGACGATAACAGAAAAAAATACTGCCGTTTTAAGAAAAACGGAATCAAATACATTGATTATAAAGACGGAGATTTCTTGTTAAAATTTATAAACGACCAAGGTAAAATTTTACCTCGCCGCTTAACAGGTACATCTTTAAAATATCAACGTAAAGTAGCACAGGCTGTTAAAAGAGCCCGTCATATTGGCATATTGCCTTTTGTAACCGATGGTTTAAAATAATAGGAGGCTAAAAAAATGCAAATTATACTAAAACAAGATGTAAAAAACCTAGGCGAAAAAGACGATATCGTTACTGTAAAGCCAGGTTACGGCCGTAATTATCTAATTCCTCAAGGCCATGCTGCTATGGCTACCGAGTCGGCCCGTAAAGTGTTGGCTGAGAATATTAAACAAGCTCAGTTTAAACAAGAAAAAATAAAAATGGATGCCGATGCAGTTGCGCTACGTTTAGCTGATGTTACTTTAACTATTGGTGCTAAAGCTGGCGAAACTGGTAAAATATTTGGTGCTGTAAATACCATCCAAGTATCGGATGCCTTAAAGAAACTAGGCTTTGATGTGGATAGAAGAAGAATAACCTTTGAAACCGATGTGAAATTTGTAGGCGATTATATTGCCAACTTAAACCTACACAAGGAAGTAAAAGTACAAGTTCCGTTTGCGGTAGTAGCCGAGTAATTTTTTTTAATCGAGCAATCGACCATATATTTAATGCTTCCTAAATAAAATTTGGGAAGCATTTTTTTTATAACCCATGGCCACCCGAAAAATCCGTAACAAAAACAAGCCTAACGTTTTTAAATTTATAGGTAGCATACTGATAAAAATAGTGCTATGGTTTTTGGCCATTACCTTTACCTGGGTTTTGATTTACAAATTTATAAACCCACCCATAACCTATTTGATGCTACAACGAGGCCTAGAAAGAAAATGGGAAGGTAAAAATTGGAAGCTACAAAAGGATTGGAAAAACTACGATGAAATATCCAATAATCTAAAAAAAGCAACCATAGCGGGCGAAGATGCAAGGTTTATGGTACACAATGGCTTCGATTTTAAAGCGATGGAACGGGCTTTTGAGCGGAATAAAAGCGGTAAAAAATTACGTGGAGGTAGCACCATTAGCCAGCAAACGGCAAAAAATGTTTTTTTGTGGGGTGGGAGGTCGTACCTGCGCAAGGGTTTTGAGGCTTACTTTACCGTACTAATAGAACTGCTTTGGAGCAAGCAACGCATATTAGAAATATACCTAAATGTTATTGAAACTGGCGACGGCATGTACGGTGTACAAGCGGCTACGCTAACTTATTATGGTACTGGTTGCCAAAGCCTAAACAAAGCAAAAGCTGCTTTATTAATAGCCTGCCTACCTAACCCAAGGCGATGGAACCCTGCCCAACCTACGGCTTATATATACCATCGGCAATATTTGATATTACGTAATATGCGTAATTTGGGTAGGGTGAGGTTGTGAAAAAAATAGCTTTAGGCTATTTTTTTGTTTGAAAAATGTTTTTAAAATGCACTCAAAAACAATACCTAAACTTTTGGCGCAAAAGTGGCCGTTTTGAGGCTATAAAAAATGTATTTGTAAGGATAAAATTATTGTTTTATCGATACCTTTTTTAAGTGGCGTTTTATATTAAATATTTTATAAATAGATAATTACATAAAAAGCATACGTTTTGTTTTAATAACGTATAACTTCAAAACTGCTTAAACCACCTTTTAAATGTATGTAAATTTTATTGGCCGATTGGTTAAAATTACTCGTTTCGTAAACACCTTTGCCTAAATTATTAAAGCCTACAAACTCTTTTGATGATAGCCCCGAGTTTACATTTATGCGGCAGCCCGATTGTTCGGGAACTTTAATATCTACACTTGCTACACCCGTTTCGGCGTTTAAGGTAGTATTGTTAAATTTATTACCTAGGGTAATATTAAAAGCTGCTGCACCACCTTTTAGGGTAGCATTATTTATTTTAAAGTTTGTTAAATCTAAATTCATTTCGCCAGCACCTATATTGGCTTCTATATCCCACAGGGGGTTTAGGTTTAGAGCCATTTCTAAATCGCTTAGCTTGTTGTTTTTAAAAGTATTACTGCGGTTTTTATTGTTGTTTAATTCGATGGTTGCGCTGGTATCGGTTTCGGTTTTTTTGAGCATAAATTTTTTAAATGCTCCTTTTACATTGGCATCAAAAAGCTGATTGGTGCTATCGTTAATAGCAAACGAACCAGCTGCACCATTGATAATTAATTTGGCGGTTTTATAGCGGGTATCATAATCTTCGCTATACGATGTAGTTTCGGTACTATCTGTTATTTCGTTGTCTTCATCGGTTTCGTTATCATAAAAATTAAGTTCATGATTTTTATGATAACTATTTGGTTGTATGCCTTTATAAACAAATAAACTTAATACCAATACCGTAAATACAGCAACAATAGGTATCCCAATTTTAGGGTCGGTTTTTGATGTTATGATATTTACACCAATAAGTATAAGTAGCACAGGCCAAAATCGCCATATTTGCGACCACGCAAATTCAATAATATTAAAGTTTTCGAGCAGTAAAAGCGTACCGAAAAATATGAGGATAATACCCCAAAATATTTTTTTAGATTTCATATTATGGAATTTTAAAGCGTTTCGTTGTTTTTGTTTTCGGGTTCGGTAGTGGGTTGGGTTTCTTCGGGTTTAATAGGTTCGGGTTCGGTAGTTTTTTTAAAATCGCTGGTATCAAACTCTTTGGAAGCCGCCTCTTGCTTGGCACCCTTAAATAAAATGCTTAATCCTATAAATACAAATATTAAAGGCCAAAGCTTGCCTATATTAAACCAATCGGGTATAATATTAAATTCGTCGAGCAAAAAGTACGAACCCAAGGCAATCAAAATTAAGCCACCTATTAGGTTACCGTTAATTTTTTCTTTGCTGTTTTTATGTTTCTTTAGGTTACTAAAAATAGAATCGTTATGTGCCTGAGGTTCGTAAACAGCCGAAAAACTATTTTCGGGTACAGCAATCCATAAAATAATATATATCCATAATCCACCACCACCAAAAAAAGTGGCCAATACAAAAGCTATTCGTACCCAGGTTACTTCTAGCTGGAAGTACTCGGCTAGGCCAGCTGCTACACCTGCAAGCATTTTATCGTTCAGGTTTCTTGTTAATTTTTTCGACATGTTTTTTAATTTAAGTGCTGTTTTTTACGATTGTACTAAAAGCGATTTGATAATAATTTGTTCGGTATAGGCATGGGTACTCATTTGTAAAGTATGGGTAATGGCCGTGGCTATATCTTGTGGCTGTACAAAATTTTGGGGTACGTTGGTTAAGCCTTCCCACGAATGTGTGTAGGTAGCTCCAGGCAATACTGCCGTTACTTTTACACCATATTTTTTTACTTCTTCTCGCATTACGTTGTTAAGACTTAGCATGGCCGCTTTTGTTACACAGTAAGCACCCGCATGTGGCAAGGTTTCGATACTAGCCACCGAACAAATATTAAAAATATGCCCAGCACCATTACTACACATGCTTTTACCTATTGCCTTGTAAAAATAATAAGCCGATAGCAGGTTGGTATTTAGTTGCGATAGTAAAATATCATCGTCCTCGTCTAATATAAACGAAGGTTTAAATACACCTACGTTATTTACCAGCACATTTATATCACCCAATGCCTCGTAAGCCAATTGTGTAAAGGCGTTTACATCAGTTTTTACACCACAATCGCAGGCTGCTATAATTATTTGTTGCTTATCAGCGATTTGTATTTGCGATTTTAAGGTTTCTAAATCCTGAATATTACGGGCACAAAGAGCCAAATTATGGCCATTTTTTGCCATTTCAATGGCTATTGCTTTGCCTATTCCTTTGCTGGCACCGGTAATTAAAATGTTCATTTTGTTTTTTTAATTTAAAAAAAGTAATTTGCTGTATTTTAAGTTAAGTTAAGTTTTGTTTTTTAAAGCGTGTTACCTAACCTGCTTGCCAGTAGGGTAACATGCAAGGCAATATCAAAATTATAAAAATATGTTTTATTCATTGATAAGTTGGGTATTAATAAGATAAATTTAAGCGGTAAAATATTTTTTATTTAGGGGTTGGTACAGGAAGCCTACGATTTAGAAATTGACCTGTTAATTAATTTCACACAAAAAAAATAAATTTCAAACGATTAACGAATAAAAAATTGAAATCAAAATAATCAAATGGATCAAAAAAATCATAGTCCAGATATTATTATATACCAAACAGAAGACGGTGTAACCAAAATCCAAACCCGACTTGATAACGAAACCGTTTGGCTTACTCAAGCGCAAATGGCTGAGTTGTTTGGCAAAGGCCGAACTACCATTACAGAACATATACAAAATATATTTTCGGAAGGAGAGCTAGAAGAAAAAATGGTATGTCGGGAATTCCGACATACCACTCTACATGGGGCTATAGAGGGAAAAACACAAGAACAACTTGTAAAATACTATAACCTTGATGTGATTATTTCTGTAGGTTACCGAGTAAGAAGTCATCAGGGTACAAAATTTAGGCAATGGGCTACGGCAAGGCTTCGAGAGTACATTGTAAAAGGATTTACAATGAACGATGAAATGCTAAAACAAGCAGGTGGTGGCAATTATTTTGAAGAATTATTGGCTCGTATCAGAGATATACGAAGCTCCGAAAAAGTGTTTTGGCGTAAGGTGTTGGATATTTATGCTACCAGTATAGATTATGACCCCAAGGCTGAAAATTCTGTGTTATTTTTTCAAACCATACAAAACAAAATGCATTGGGCAGCACACGGGCACACAGCAGCCGAAATTATTTACCAACGCATAGATGCAACAAAAACAAATTTAGGCTTAACCAATTTTAAAGGTGCAAAACCTAATAAGCAAGAAATTGAAATAGCCAAAAACTACCTCAATGAGGATGAATTGAATATTTTGAACCGAATGGTAACAGCTTACCTCGACCTAGCCGAAATACAAGCATTAAATAGAAAACCAATGTATATGAAAACTTGGATAGAAAAACTTGATGAGTTTATAAACATTACAGGCAATGATATTTTAAAATATAGTGGTACCATAAGCCATCAGCAAGCCATAAACAAAGCCAATGCAGAATACGAGAAATATAAAGAACAAACAAAAAACGATTTAAGCCAAGCTGAAAAGCATTTTATTTCAACGATAGAAAATACAGCAAAAAAACTAAGCCCGAAACGTTAGTTAATAAATGCAATCAATAAAAAGTATTACTTTTAAAAAATTTTTGTTATGCTATTTTATCATTTTGGCAAGTATATACTTTTATTAAAATCTGTTTTTAGGAAACCCGAAAAATTTAGCATCTACAAGGCCGAAATTTTTAGGGAGATGGTAGAAATTGGTTTAGGCTCTTTAGGGATTGTGAGTATAATATCTGTTTTTATAGGTGCGGTAACTACTGTACAAACTGCTTTTCAGTTGGTTAGCGATTTAATACCCAAGTCGGTTATTGGCGGTATCACCCGCGATTCTACCATTTTAGAACTTAGCCCTACCATTTGCTCGCTTGTATTGGCGGGTAAAATAGGCTCCAGCATAGCCTCGCAAATAGGTACCATGCGGGTAACCGAGCAGATAGATGCGCTAGAAATAATGGGCATAAACGCCCCAGGTTATTTGATATTACCAAAGGTAATGGCAGGCGTTTTGATGATACCTATGCTGGTTATTATCTCTATTTTTTTGAGTATTATGGGAGGATATTTGGCAGGTACAGCATCGGGCGCTGTTACCGCTGCCGAATTTATACAAGGCCTTACCACTAATTTTAATCCATTTACGGTAACTATTGCTATGGTTAAAGCGGTAGTTTTTGCCATTATTATTACCACGGTATCGGCTTACCAAGGTTTTTATACTGGCGGTGGGGCATTAGAGGTAGGCCAATCCAGCACTAAGGCGGTGGTAATAAGTTGCATTGCTATTTTAGCTGCCGATTATATTATAGCACAACTATTATTATGATAGATATTAAAAATATTAGAAAAAACTTTGGCGAAAACGAAGTTTTAAAAGGTATAAGTGCCGATTTTAAGCCTGGCGTAAGTACGCTAATTATTGGAGGCTCGGGCTCGGGTAAAACTACTTTGATGAAATGTATGGTGGGCTTGCATGAACCCAATATGGGTAATGTAATGTACGATGACCGAGATTTTACCTCACTTACATTTGAGCAAAGAATTGATATCAGAAAAGAAATTGGCATGTTGTTTCAAAGTTCGGCTTTGTTTGATTCGATGACTGTCGAAAAAAATATTTTATTCCCCTTAAATATGTTTAGCAACATGGGCAAAGGCGAAAAAAAAGACCGGGTAAATTTTGTATTGGAGCGGGTAAACCTAGCGGGTAAAAACAGCCTTTTCCCTGCCGAGCTTTCGGGAGGGATGAAAAAACGTGTAGGCATAGCCAGGGCCATTGCCATGAACCCTAAATATTTGTTTTGCGATGAGCCAAACTCGGGCCTCGACCCTAAAACCTCTATCCTTATTGACGAATTGATACAAGAAATCACCATCGAAAATAATATCACCACCATTGTAGTAACACACGATATGAACTCGGTAATGGGTATAGGCGAGCATATTATATTTTTACACCAAGGGCAAAAATGGTGGGAAGGCTCTAATAAAGAAATTACATCAACCAATAATAAAGAACTTAACGAGTTTGTATTTGCCACCAAATTGATGGAAACATTACTCAAAAAATAAAACACAAAAATATATAAATGGCAATACCCATCATTACCGCAATATGCCCGCAATATTGGAACGATTACGAATTATTAGATTGTGGCGATTTTGAAAAATTAGAACGTTTTGGCCAATTAATTTTAATACGCCCCGAACCGCAAGCCGTATGGCCCAAAATATTGCCCGAAAGCGAGTGGACTAAGCAACACCATATACGGTTTAAAGGCCGTAGTGCTACCTTTGGCGAATGGGTAAAAAAAACAAAAGATGTACCCGATAGGTGGCATATTACCTACGCCAACCCTAATGTTAATATAAAATTTCGGCTTGCTTTAACTTCGTTTAAGCATGTAGGTATTTTTCCCGAGCAGGCTGTAAATTGGGATTATATTTCATCCGCTATTGCGGAGTTTAAAACTCCCAAACCCAAAATACTAAACCTATTTGCCTATACGGGTGGCGCATCGTTAATAGCCAAAGCGGCTGGTGCCGATATTACCCATGTGGATTCGATAAAGCAAGTAGTAAGCTGGGCTAGCGAAAACCAAGAATTATCGGGCTTAAAAGATATGCGCTGGGTGGTAGAAGATGCCCTAAAATTTGTACAACGCGAATTAAAACGGGGCAACAAATACAATGGCATTATACTGGACCCACCTGCGTATGGCCACGGCCCTAAAGGCGAAAAATGGAAACTCGAAGACCATATACAAACCATGATGAAAGATGTGGTACAATTACTAGACCCCGATGAGCATTTTTTAATACTCAACACTTATTCCCTAGGTTTTTCGCCCATTATTGTCCAAAACTTAATAAAAGGCGCATTCCCGAAAGTAAAAAACCTAGCTATTGGCGAGTTGTATTTGGCCGCTAAAAGTGGTGTTAATTTACCATTGGGAGTGTTTGGGAGGTTTAAATCAACATAGGTGTAGGCTTATATATTACACCGTTATATAGTATAGCGTTATCCTAAAAGTGCTTGACGGCTATCCCACAAAGGGGAGATGCACAAGAGTGAAATTTTGCATTTAGATTATTAGGTGTAAGAGAAAAATCATAAATCACACATCAGCAATCCAAAAAACTGTGTTTATCAGTACCATCTGTGATTATAATTAATGTGCAAAATCCCCCTTTCGGTCTTTGTTACCTATTTGCTATTTTTCGCAGTCTTTCTTTCATCAGTTTACTCATGGGTACCTCTATATAATAATTTATAAACCAAGCTATTATAATTACAACAGGTAGTGCTACAAAAAATGAAGCAAGCCAAAAATTAACTTGCATTTTAATAGTAAAAAAAGGTATAATAAAGTTTCTAGATACTAACTGATGAATTAAATACAAAGCAAATGATATTTTACCAAGAAAAAGAGTCCATCTTGAAACTATAAAATTTAACTTATTGTTCACAAAAAGTATAAATAATACAAAATATATGGTTAACATCATTGTATATTCATTATGAGATATAAACATTGAAGATTTACCTGAATACTTAAACAACAATATTTGGCTTATTAAGCAAATTATCAAAATTATATAATTCTCAAAAAGTTTATTTTTATTGGTATAAATTGTATAAAAAACAGTTCCAGCAAAAAACAAAGGAATAAACAACAACAACGGTAACCAGTAAATCAGTTTTTTTACTATATAAATATCACCCCAAAAAGTAGTCATTATCACAACTAAAACACATAATCCTATTCCAATTATTTTTAAATGTTTAAGCATTTTAAAATGGAAAAGCAATAAAATTCCGATGTAAAAAGTCATTTCAATTATCATAGTCCAATAAGGGCCATCAATATCTGATATTTTTAAATAAAATTGAAACATTGTCATATTTCCTAAATATTGTATAAAATTAATTTTACCTAAGCCTCCATTTATAAAAATAGAATAAACAGAAAGTAGTATAAAAGTGAAAGTTACACACGTCCAATATGTAGGATATAATCTACTAATTCTGTTAATAACAAAATCTAAACTATTATGCGCTTTGTTTATACTCATATAAATCACAAATCCACTTATAATAAAAAACAAATCTACCCCTGTAATGCCTAACTTAAATCCGAATTGAGCCTCTGGCCTGTACATTGTAAAATGAAAAAAAACCACTATTAAAGCGGCTATGCCTCGTAGTGAATCTATCGCTTGGTACCTATTGGAATTATTGCTCATTTTTTTATTTAAGTATTGAGCCATAAAGTTAGTTTTTCTCATCCATTTATTTTTTATTGATTTTTATTTGATGAAAACGCACCATAAAAACTAAATAGTATAAAATTTATTTTTTTAACATCAAGTTAAATATAAAGTTTTTCCCGTGGTTGGTGGCACATAAAAAACCAAAAAGGTGAGATGCGTTTTTATGAAATTTAGCTTACGGTGCAATATCTCAAGTGTTAAATAAAAAATGCTTGGATGGGAGCGCAACAATTAAAAAAACTGGGTGTAGGGTGTATTTTTTAGTAGGCGGTTATAAGTAAGCCAGTGGGTATATGCGAATATATAGCCTAAGATTTCTTTTTTTTGAAATGATAAAAAAGTACTATGTGAGTATCTTATTAAGGCCGAGCTTGTTATACTAATTATAAATTTATTACCTTAGGCAGCAAATAAAGTAGCACAAAAGCATTTTTTTTTTAACCTTTGTAAATTCGTATTAATGCTTACTGCGCCAATATTGCAAATAAAATACTACCCTCAATTATACCAACGATGGTAAAATAAAATTAAAATATGACAACTACAACACCCGCAACATTTGATTACAACACCTCGAGAGAGAAATTGATTGTAGCCGAATATGGCCGAAATGTACAAAATATGGTACATTATATATGCGCCCTGCCTACCAAAGACGAACGCAACCGCTATGCCCAAGTGGTAATAGATATGATGGGATTTTTAAATCCGCACCTACGAGATGTACCCGATTTTAAGCATAAACTTTGGGACCATCTCCATATCATTTCTGATTTTAAAATTGATGTGGACTCGCAATACCCATTACCATCAAAAGAAGCCTTGCACTTTAAACCCAAGGCTTTAGCCTACCCTCAAAACCGCATTAAGTTTAAACATTACGGCCACACGGTAGAAATGATGATTAAACGGGCAAAAGAAATTACCGAACCCGACCGTAAAAATCACATGATAAATTCTATTGCTAATTTTATGAAAATGGCTTACATCGCTTGGAATAAAGACCACGTTACCGACGAGCAAATAATATCAGATTTTCAGGCAATAAGCAATGGCGAGCTAGATACCAGCAACATTATTTTTAATAAAATAGAAGTTAAACCACCCGTGGTAAACAGCCCACGTAATGCCAAAACCAATAACAAAGGGCGCACCAATAACTACAGTAAAAACGGTGGCAGCAACAACCAAAATAACCGTGGCAAAAGTAATTACAGCAACGGCGGAAGTAAAAAAAGTTATTAATTACCAGTATTGATAAAAAATAAAAATGAATATTATTTATTCATAAAAAAATATGAGTGCATTTGAAATAAGAGGTGGCAAACCCCTAAAAGGCGAAATTATACCACAGGGCGCAAAAAACGAAGCCCTACAAATATTATCGGCAGTTTTATTAACCGATAAAAAAATTACCATTAGCAATATTCCCGATATTGTTGATGTAGTAAAACTGATAGAATTACTGGCCGATTTAGGTGTAGAAGTTAACCGTTTAAATAAAGATACTTACGAGTTTAGAGCGGCAAATATTAACCTCGAGTTTTTTAGCTCACAAACCTTTAAAAACAAAGGCGGTGGATTAAGAGGCTCTATTATGATAGTAGGCCCACTTTTAGCCCGCTTTGGCAAAGCCGCCATACCCAAGCCAGGGGGCGATAAAATTGGCCGCCGTAGGTTAGATACCCATTTTTTAGGCCTCGAAAAATTAGGCGCAAAATTTAACTATAACCAAGATACAGGCTTTTTTAATATCGATGCCACCCAGCTTAAAGGCACATTTATATTGCTCGAAGAAGCATCCGTAACAGGTACAGCCAATATTGTAATGGCCGCTGTATTGGCCCAAGGTACTACCACTATTTACAACGCCGCCTGCGAACCATATTTGCAACAATTGTGCAAAATGCTAAACCGTATGGGCGCAAAAATTACGGGCATAGGCTCTAATTTATTAACTATCGAAGGCGTAGATGGATTAAACGGTACCGAACATAGGCTATTGCCCGATATGATTGAGATAGGCTCCTTTATTGGCCTAGCCGCCATGACCGAAAGCGAAATTACCATTAAAAACGTGTGTTTTAACGAACTAGGCATTATACCCAACACATTCCGCCGTTTAGGTATTAACTTTGAATTGCGCAACGACGATATTTACATCCCCTCGCAAAAACATTACGAAATCGATACTTTTATTGATGGCTCTATACTTAACATATCCGACGCACCGTGGCCAGGCTTTACGCCCGATTTACTTTCGATAGTGCTGGTGGTAGCCTCACAAGCAAAAGGCTCGGTGTTAATACACCAAAAAATGTTCGAAAGTAGGCTGTTTTTTGTAGATAAATTAATTGATATGGGCGCACAAATTATCCTTTGCGACCCTCACCGAGCCACCGTAATTGGCCTCGATAAAAAATATGCTTTACGTGGAATAGAGATGACATCGCCCGATATTAGAGCAGGTGTATCCTTACTTATAGCAGCATTATCGGCGCAAGGCCGCTCCATTATACACAATATCGAGCAAATAGAACGTGGTTACCAAGATATTGATACCAGGCTAATTGCACTTGGTGCCGATATTAGGCGGGTTTAAATTTTTATTTACTAAAATTTATTAGCGTTAATAAACACTTTAAATTATTAACATACATTCAATACTTTTTAGCAATATCAACGCAAAGGGTGTAGGGAGAATATGGTAAGGTAAACGGTATGTAATAAACCAAAAAACCCACTTTAATCATAATTAAAGTGGGTTGTACTCAGAGCGGGAATCGAACCCGCACTCCTTTAACGGGAACAGGATTTTAAGTCCTGCGTGTCTACCAGTTCCACCATCTGAGCGTGGGGTTTACCATTTTTAAAAACAAATCCCTTCCTTTATAGGGGAAGGGATTGGAGCGAAAGACGAGGTTCGAACTCGCGACCTCAACCTTGGCAAGGTTGCGCTCTACCAACTGAGCTACTTTCGCATTTTATTAAAAGAACATTTCCCTTTGCGGGAGTGCAAATATATACAGAAATGTGTATTTTACAAATAGCAGCTCCAAAAATATTTCACATTTTATTTAAGTCGCTATTGTTCAATATATAAGAAATTAAATCACTCTCGAAACCTCGGCTTAAGGCGTATTGATATAGTTTATACTTAGCTTTTCGGGGTTCATTTTCGTTTATCGTTTGTCGTTTTTTTAGTATAACTGATTTTATTTTTTCAAAATACTCGGCATCGCTTAAACTGTTTAAGGCTTTTTTTATTAATGGCTCGCTTACGTTTTTTAAGCGTAAACCTTGTTTTATCTTAATTTTACCCCAATTTTTAATATTAAATTTTCCCGAAACATAAGCTAGGGCAAAGCGTTCTTCGTTCAAAAAATTATCGGTAATTAGTTCACATACTATTTCATCCACCTCGCTAGCATACACACCCAGTTCAAAAAGCATGGTTTTAACTTCCCAGTGGCTTCTTTCTTGGTAAGCGCAATAGTTTTGGGCTTTCGCCAATGCCGTAGCTTTGTTGATAAAGGGTTTCGAAGTATTTTTATCCATCGGCGATAAAATTAGTGTTATTCACGAATATTCATCAAATTTGCCACAGATGAAAATCATAAAATATACTATCCAATCCATTTCGGAAATAATAGGGGAGGAGTGCTTGCTTTTTTCGCCTCATACCAGCATATACACCTTGCTTTACGATAGCCGAAAACTGGCCGATGCCGCCCATTCCTTATTTTTTGTATTGCCAGGTAAGGTTGATGGGCATATTTTTATCCACAACCTTTACCAAAACGGGATGCGTAATTTTGTGATTTCGGATAGTAAATTTCCTGTTTCTGATTATCCAGAGGTCAATTTTATTTATAGCCACAATACTTTAGCTGCCTTACAGCATTTGGCTACCCAGCATCGCCAGCATTTTGATTTCCCTGTAATAGGTATTACAGGCAGTAATGGCAAAACGGTGGTTAAAGAATGGCTGTTTCAATTGCTTCACCCCGATTATAAAATAGTACGCAGCCCCAAAAGTTTTAACTCGCAAATAGGCGTACCACTTTCGGTATGGCAGATGGAGGCATCGCACAATTTAGGCATTTTTGAAGCAGGCATATCACAACCTAATGAAATGGATAAACTCCAAAAAATTATCCAGCCTACAATAGGTATTCTTACCAATATTGGTGCAGCCCACGACGAAGGTTTTGTAAACACCGAACAAAAATTGACCGAAAAACTGGCCTTATTTTCCATTGCGAATTTCGTAATTGTAAATCAATTTTATTTAAAAAATATTAAAAATCAGAATATTAAAACGTTTACTTGGAGTTTTACTTCTGATGCTGATTTGCAAATAAAATCCGCCCATAGCGAAAACAATAAAACCACCATAACGGCTATTTACCAAAACATACCTGTACATATACGCATACCATTTAGTGATAAGGCATCGATAGAAAATGCCGTAATATGCTGGGCTACGCTTTTATTGCTTGGTGTGGGGCAAGCAACCATTGCCCACCGAATGCAACATTTACAAGCCGTAAAAATGCGCTTAGAATTAAAAAGTGGTAAAAATAATTGCTCAATAATTGATGATAGCTATAACTCCGATTTATCATCGCTAGAAATAGCATTGGATTTTTTAAATCAGCAACAGCAACATCCTACCAAAACCCTTATACTTTCGGATTTGTTGCAAACAGGCACAACAGCCAACGTTTTATACGCTAAAATTGCCCACTTATTGGCCACAAAAAATATCCATAAGTTTATTGGTGTGGGTAGTAACCTATCTCAATACCGTAATTTATTTACTCCTAATAGCCATTTTTATAGCCATACGAGCCATTTAATTGACGATTTAGGCAATTTAAAATTTAGCAACGAAGCCATACTGATAAAAGGAGCCCGCAGTTTTGGGTTTCAAAAAATAAGTAAACTGCTTACCCAAAAAGTGCATCAAACGGTATTAGAAATTAACCTAAATGCCCTCGAACACAATTTTAATTATTACAAAACCTTATTACAGCCCAAGGTAAAAGTAATGGCTGTGGTAAAAGCGTTTTCGTACGGAAGCGGTAGTTACCAAATAGCCAATGTGTTGCAATACAATAAAGTGGATTATTTGGCGGTGGCTTTCGCCGATGAAGGTACCGAACTAAGGGCAGCAGGCATTACCACCCCAATTATGGTAATGAGCCCCGAAGAAGCCGCTTTTGATGCTATTGTAAGCAATAAACTGGAGCCCGAGTTGTATAGTTTTAGAATTTTAAGGGCTTTCGCCGAGTATATTGTACAAAAAAATATAACTACATATCCCATTCATATTAAACTAGATACTGGTATGCACCGTTTGGGTTTTGAGGGTGATGATGAGATAAAAAAACTGGTAGCATTTTTAGCCAAACACCCACAATTAAAGGTATGCAGTATTTTTTCGCACCTTGTGGCCAGCGAAGATGCACAGCAAGATGAATTTACGCTTTTGCAAATTGACATGTTTAAGCAACAGGCAGCTTTTATCGAACAAGCAATTGGTTATAAAGCTATTAAGCATTTGGCCAATACAAGCGCAATCGGACGCTTTGCTGGCGCACAATTTGATATGGTACGCTTAGGCATAGGTTTTTATGGTGTTGATAGCACCAGCCGAACAAACGAAAAACTCGAAAACGTATTGACTTTAAAAACCAATATTTCGCAAATTAAGCACCTGCGCAAAGGCGATACCGTAGGTTATGGGCGCAAAGGCGTGATGCCTAAAGATGGCCGAATAGCTACTTTAAAAATAGGCTATGCCGATGGTATATCCCGTAGGCTAGGTAATGGCAAAGGTAAAATGTGGGTAAATAACCAGCTTGTACGCACCATAGGCAGTATTTGTATGGATATGTGCATGATAGATATTAGCGATATTGAGGCCCTGGAGGGAGATGAGGTAATTATATTTGCCGACCGAAAAAGTATTTATACTTTGGCGGATGATTTAGAAACCATACCTTACGAGGTATTAACCAGTATTTCGCAAAGGGTAAAAAGGGTATATTATTATGCATAAAATATTAAAAATAATTATTAACTATTTTGTAAAAGGATTATTGATTGTATTGCCTTTGGGTGCGGCTTTTTACATTATTTTTTGGACATTTTCTACCGTTGATAATGCTTTAAACCTTAGCGACCAGCTTTTTTTTAACCCCGCCAACGGTAAACCTATTTACATACCAGGTATAGGTATTTTATCGGTAATATTGTTGATTTTACTTTCGGGTATTATTGTAACTTATTTAATTACAGAGCCTATAAAAATTTGGTTCAACAAATGGTTGAATAAACTGCCCTTGTTTAAATTTATTTTTTCGTCGGTTAAAGATTTAACTGAAGCCTTTGTAGGCGACGAAAAAAAACTAAGCGAGCCTGTATTGGTTGAAGATAATAATGGCTTTAAACGCATAGGCTTTTTAACGCAGCGTAACCTCCAAGTATTTGGCAACGAAGATGAAGTGGCTGTGTATTTTCCATGGTCGTACTCGTTTGCGGGGCAGGTAGTTATTGTGCATAAAAGTAAGGTAAAGGCTTTGCATATTTCGGCGGCGCAAGCCATGAAATTTATTATTTCGGGCGGAGTGGGGCATGTGTAGTAGCATAATAAATCACCCATTTAATAGTATAAACTAAATAGTAAATATGTTTACAGGTATAATAGAAACTTTAGGTAAAGTAAGTGATATAATTAAAAATCAATCGAATATCGATTTTGTGATTACATCAGACTTAACCAGCGAATTAAAAATAGACCAATCGGTGGCGCACAATGGCGTATGCCTAACCGTGGTAAATATCTGCGAAAACACTTATACGGTAACGGCTATTAGCGAAACCTTACAAAAAACAAATTTAGGCGAACTGCAAATAGGCGATAGTGTAAATATAGAGCGTTGTATGCAAATGAATGGCCGCTTAGATGGCCATATAGTGCAAGGCCATGTTGATACTACCGCTACATGTACACAAGTGCTAGAAACGGATGGAAGTTGGTTATATACTTTTACCTATAAAAAAGATGAAAGGTATAATACTGTAGAAAAAGGTTCGGTATGTGTAAATGGGATAAGCCTAACGGTTATAAACTCGCAAGTCAATAGCTTTTCGGTAGCCATTATTCCTTATACTTATGCCCATACAAATCTAAAAAATGTGGGTATGGGCAATACAGTAAATTTAGAATTTGATATTATAGGTAAATATGTGGCTAGGCTAATGGGTAAATAATATGCTCAGTAATAAACAAAATTTTACTTTAGCGGTAAAATAAAAACGGCTATAAAAACTATCATAATTACCTTAATACCGTTTAAGGTTACACAATTAAAACTTATTTAAAATTGGCAATAAAAATAGCTTCTTTTTTTAAATTTATTATTGCTATTATTTTTGTTTTTGCCTTTTGTACGGCATCGGCGCAAAGCCTCCAAAAATATACCTATGAAATAGGTTTTAAAAGCGATAATGATGCCTATTTGGCAACCAAGCAAGACCGTTATTATACCAACGGTATATTTATTTATATGCGTAAAGCATTACAAACCAAATCGAAGCAAGATACCAGCACATTTGTAAAAAAAATATGGAGCATAAGTGCTGGGCAAAAAATGTTTACTGCTAGGTCGGGTAAAACTGCGTTTATAGAAAACGTAGATAGACCAATTACCGCTTATTTATACGGCAGTACAGCCTTACAGTGGCATTTTAAAACCGAAACTTTTTTAAAAACCGAAATACAAATAGGCACAATAGGCCCCAATGCGCTAGGTAAGCAAACGCAAGAATTTATACATACTGCGTTTAATTTTTATAAAATTAATGGTTGGCAATACCAGCTAAACAATGCTTTGGGTGTTAACCTAGTGGTTGATTATCAACGTTTATTTTACCGTAGCCAAAACAAAAAATCCGATTGGGCTATTCCGTTTCAACTACGTATAGGCAATACTTTTTCGGGAGGTAGTGCTGGCGTATTGTTTCGAACGGGTAATATTAACCCTTTTTACCATTCGTATGCTACCGAAAGTACGGTTTCAGTAGCTACATTAAATCATAAAATAAAAGCCCAAGAGTTTTATTTGTATGCAAAGCCTGTTGTTAACTTGGTATTGTACGATGCTACCATACAAGGTGATATGTTTAAAAATTACGAAAAAGAGGTAGTTTATCAGCCTATTCCTTGGGTATTTAGTCAAGAAATAGGAGCTAGTTACAGCAAAAATCGTATTGCCTTTAATGTTTCCTATATATTTAAAACACGTGAAATAAAAAGTAAGGCAATAAGCCATAAATATGGCTCTTTTAGCATGTTGTATAGGTTTAATTAAAGACTTACTAGTGTTGGAATGGAAACCCTAAAATTTTGTTAAAGGTTTAGCCTTGTGTATCAAATAACCTGAGCTCGATTAATAAATACTGTTTTTGTAATAATTAGGGCGTTACCTGCCTGCGCAGGCAGGTAACGCTACCGTCGTTAACGTTATAAAAACTTGATTAACATGTATTTATATAAAATTATACTATAGTTTAATCATCGTAACTCAGGTAAATAGGCATTTAAAACACCAATATTCAGCTCCGAAAGTTTAATTATTAAAGCCTTAATTATGCCTTTTGGCTTGCTGTATCATAACTTTATTGTGTAAAACCTTGTACACAATTTTATTTTGCAAAACCACGTGTTTTAGGGCTTGTATTTTTTGGGGGCGGGTTTTTACCAATAGGCGGCATAGGATTTAATTGATTATAAAGTAAAAAAGCGTATAAAAAAGTTAAGCTCCAACGGGGAGAAGGAGCTTAAACTAACCAATTATAAACCAATTATATGTAGGACATTTTAATATGTAGAAACCTTGTTTGTTTTACATAGTGTAAAAGTAACACTAAGCTATCGTTTAATTGTCATAGAATTGTCATTAAATAATATAGCTCACTTATTTTATGTATTTTAAAATATAACAATTGTAACATATATAATTAAAAAATAGTTTATTTATATTTTTTAAACCTAAAATATATAAATATTGTAATATACTTAAGTTTATTTAGCTTATCTATATAAAATTTGTAACCCAATTTCAATAAAATTAATTGGGTTATTTTTACACTATTAAATTTTATGTGCTTTAAATTAATAGCATATCTATAACATAAAAAACTACTATTTATTATAACAGTTTCTACACAACGGTTCGTAATTTTCTTTTTCGCCTAGCAAAACTTGATTTTTATTATCTACCAATCTATAGCTATACAATGCCGCACCACCACAACGCATACAAACAGCGTGTACTTTGGTAACATCCTCGGCAATGGCCATTAAAGCAGGCATGGTTCCAAATGGCTTCCCCTCAAAGTCCATATCTAAGCCCGCTACCAAAACCCTAATACCTTTATTGGCAAGTTTTATACATACATTGGGTAAATTGGTATCAAAAAATTGGGCTTCGTCAATCCCTACCACTTGTGCATCACCTACATACAATAGTATCGACAATGAATTATCAACACTTATTGCCTTTATAGAATTAGCATTATGCGATACTACATCGGTTTCGTGGTAGCGGGTATCAGTTGTAGGTTTAAATATTTCAACGGATAGTTTTGCTATTTGAGCCCGCTTTAATCGCCGTAAAAGTTCTTCGGTTTTGCCCGAAAACATCGAACCACATATCACTTCTATACTTCCACTATTGGTGCTTATAGCTTTATTGGCGGCAAAATTATTTGTCATATTACATTAAGTAAATAAGCGGGTTAAAATAGGTAAATTTCATAAAATAGGTGTTGCCCGAGCATAAATTATACCAAAAAATATGCCACCACACCATTTGCGATATACAATGGGTATGGTGGCAATATAAAATTTGTGGGGGTAGCTGATTTTGTATTTACAATAGCTTAATAGGTAGGTGAAATAGCATTTATACAGCTTTAATACTTATTAATCAGTTGTTTCTACAAATGATTTGTTCATAAAATTAATAATAAACCTTATAATAACCGTTAAACCAATAATAGCTAAGGCAACCCAAATATTTAATATTATTTCGCGGTATAAAACAGCATCAATCATAGCTCTTTTTAATTGAATGCCATAAAGTGCCCACATAAATACCAAGCCAAAATAGGGATTTTTCTTTTTTATATCCATAAAAACTGCCAGTATAACCGCCGACCAAATCATAATTTCTACCCATGTTTCGGCATTAGAATTACCCACCCAGTTTATCGAAACTAAGTAAACGCTAAAATTTGCAATAGTAGCTATACATAACCAAGCAAAATAAATACTTAAAGGAATTTGAGTAAACAACCTCGAACTAATGCTTTTGTGTGGGCTGTATAAGTTTAACTTTAATGCAATAACTAAAAGTGTTAGCAATTGGATGATAATGAGTATTAACGATAAGCCCAAGTATTCATACGAAAAGGCAAATACCCAAAAAGCAGTTGCTATATTATTAATTACAAATAGGTAATTAATTTTACGAAGTGCTTTGTTGGCCTCGCTATCGTAATCATCTTTAAATGCGCTAATGGCATGGTAAATTACAAAACCAAACAAGGATAAATAAATTAACCCCCAAATAGAAAAGGTAAGCCCCGCTGGGGTAAATAAGGTTTCGTACTTGGCTGATATTTCGGCATTATTTTGGTTATTAAACACCTTTGATTGGCTTAAATAGGAAACAGAAAAGGCAATTACATAAAATATAAAATTTAAAATGGCCAATAGTTTTATTTTTTTCATAACGAAAGTATTTTTTTAGTAAATTATTAATTAAGGTTTATAACGGTTTTTTACAATTATAAATATTTTTTTTTAACTTAAAGAAGTGTAACACAATAGTTACAATAGTATGTTTATCAACTATTTTAAATGTTTTGATTGTGCCTTTTTTTTATCTTTAAATGGCATAAAATAGTTAACTATCGTTAAAGTTTTATATGCCAGCAACGTAAACTAAAAAACAATAAATACCCTATTATTTATATGGCTTAAAAATCTATATTTGCGCTAAATGAAGCACATACGTAATTTTTGCATAATTGCACATATAGACCACGGCAAAAGCACCCTAGCCGACAGGTTATTAGAATATACCAACACCATAACCCAGCGTGAAGCGCAAGCACAATTGCTTGACGATATGGATTTAGAGCGTGAACGTGGCATTACCATAAAAAGCCATGCCATACAAATGGACTATATACAAGATGGCCAGCCCTATATTTTTAATTTGATTGATACGCCCGGCCATGTTGATTTTTCGTACGAAGTATCTAGGTCTATTGCTGCCTGCGAGGGTGCTTTGCTAATTGTAGATGCCTCGCAAGGCATACAAGCCCAAACTATTTCTAACCTTTATTTGGCTTTAGAAAACGATTTAGAAATTATCCCTATTTTAAACAAAATGGATTTGCCTGGGGCGATGCCCGAAGAGGTAAAAGACCAAATTATTGATTTAATAGGCTGTAAACGAGAAGATATAATTGCAGCATCGGGCAAAACAGGTTTAGGTATTGATGATATTTTACGGGCCGTTGTGGAACGTGTACCGCCGCCAGTGGGCAACCCCGATGGCGAGTTACAAGCCTTAATTTTCGATTCGGTTTTTAACTCTTTCCGTGGTATAATTGCTTATTTTAAAGTGCTTAACGGCGAAATTCGCAAGGGCGATAAAGTAAAATTTGTGGCCACTGGTAAAGAATATATTGCCGATGAGGTAGGCACTTTAAAACTTACGCCAAAACCAAAAGATGTTATTAAAACTGGCGATGTAGGTTATATAATTTCGGGCATTAAAGAAGCCCGTGAGGTTAAAGTTGGCGATACCATTACCCACAAAGATAAACCTAGTAACGAACCTATTAAAGGTTTCCAGGAGGTTAAACCAATGGTTTTTGCTGGCATTTACCCTGTTGATACCGATGAGTTTGAAGAGTTGAGAGAAGCCATGCACAAACTGCAATTAAACGATGCTTCGATAGTTTTTGAGCCCGAATCATCGGCCGCATTGGGTTTTGGTTTTAGGTGTGGATTTTTGGGAATGCTACACATGGAGATAATCCAAGAGCGACTGGAGCGGGAATTTGATATGACGGTAATTACCACCGTACCCAACGTATCGTACAAAGCTACTACCACCAAAGGCGAGGAAATTGATGTAAACAACCCATCCGACCTGCCCGACCCAAGCAAGTTAGAGTTTGTAGAAGAGCCTTTTATAAAAGCTAATATTATTACAAAATCGGAGTTTGTGGGGCCTGTAATGTCGCTTTGTATTCAAAAAAGAGGTATTGTGGTAAACCAATCGTACTTAACTGCCGATAGAGTAGAGCTTGTTTTTGAGATACCCATGGGCGAAATTGTGTTTGATTTTTACGACCGTTTAAAAACCATATCCAAAGGTTACGCATCATTTGATTATCACCAAATAGGTTACCGTCAGTCGGATTTAGTGCGTTTAGATATTAGGTTAAACAGCGAGCCTGTGGATGCTTTATCGTCATTAATTCACCGCAGTAACTCTTACGATTTTGGTAAACGTATATGCGAAAAACTAAGAGAATTAATCCCTCGCCAGCAATTCGAAATTATTATTCAGGCCTCTATTGGGATGAAAATTATAGCCCGCGAAACCGTAAAAGCCTTGCGTAAAGATGTAACCGCTAAATGTTATGGTGGCGATATCTCGCGTAAGCGTAAACTATTAGAAAAACAGAAAAAAGGTAAAAAACGCATGCGCCAAGTAGGTAATGTAGAAATTCCACAATCGGCGTTTATGGCGGTGTTAAAGTTGGATTAAGAAATTTTGAGCTTTATAACCATAATAACATAAAATTTTTCGTGAAATGAATATTAAAAATAATGCAATTAATTTACACGTATAAAATATTTATTTGTTACGTAATTTTTAATACCTTTGTTATACAAATTTAATAATTTGCTATGGATACTAAGCTTACATTGTCTTTTGATGAGGCAATAATAATTAAAGCAAAAAATTTTGCTGAGCGTAATAATATAAGTTTGTCTCGCATGATTGAACATTTATTAAGCAAAGTTGTTGAGAAGCCTTATCAATCTTTAGATGATTTTCCTATTTCGGATTGGGTAAATATAGTTGCAGAAGGTAAGGCCATTTATCAAACTAAAAACCTTAAAAAAACATCATTAAAAGATGAATTTTTTGCATCTAAAAAATGAAAATTTTTTTAGATGCAAATGTTTTGGTTGCCATATTAAACAAAGAATATCCCGTTTTTTCGTACGCTGCTCGCATTTTAAGCTTAGCCGATAATCCAAAATTTACTATATACACTTCGCCTGTTTGTTTAGCAATAGCATACTATTTTGCCGAGAAAAAAACTTCGGCCAAGGTTGCAAAAACTAAAATCAACTTGCTTTTACAACATATTTTAATTGCAGAAAATAGCAAATTGGGTGTTATAAGAACCTTAGAAAACAAAAAAATTTTAGATTTTGAAGATGGATTAGAATACTATGCAGCTGTTGAAAATAAATGCCGATGTATAGTTACAGAAAATTTAAAGGACTTTCATTTTTCAGAAATAGAAGTTATTAATTGCGAAGATTTTGCGGTGAAATATTTCATAAAACAACCTTTGTAATAATAAAAATTGGTAATTAAGTTTAAAGTATAAATATTAACTATTTATCTAAAAAAAAATAGATTTACAATAAGATAATGCCCATTTAAAATAAAAAAAAATGAAATTACTAGACGGTAAACACGTTTCCGAACATTTAAAAATAGAAATTGCACAAGAAGCAGCCGATTTACTAGCCAAAACTGGTCGTAAACCACATTTGGTAGCTATTTTGGTAGGCAACGATGGCGGCAGCGAAACTTACGTAGCCAGCAAAATGCGCAACTGCGAAAAAGTGGGTTTTAAATCATCGTTAATTAGGTACGATAACAGCGTAACCGAAGCTGAACTTATTGTAAAAATTACCGAACTAAATAACGATAATAGTGTAGATGGTTTTATCGTACAACTTCCACTACCGCAGCATATAAATCCCGAAACCATTACCGAAGCAATAGATTACCGAAAAGATGTAGATGGTTTTCACCCCGTAAACTTGGGGCGTATGCAACGCAATTTACCTTGCTTTTTACCCGCCACACCTTATGGAATTTTATTAATGCTACAATTTTATAATATCGATACCGAGGGCAAAAACTGCGTAGTTATTGGCCGTAGCAATATAGTGGGCAGCCCCATGAGTATTTTAATGGCTCGAAACGCCAAACCAGGAAATTGTACCGTAACATTGGCACATAGTAAAACCAAAAATTTAAAAGAAATTACGCTTAACGCTGATATTATTATTGCCGCCATAGGCAAAAAGAATTTTGTAACCGCCGATATGGTAAAACAAGGTGCCGTAGTAATTGATGTAGGTATGAATAGGGAAACCTCTACCGAAACAAAATCGGGCTATAAACTTTTTGGCGATGTTTATTTTGAGGCCGTTGCGCCAAAATGTAGCTACATTACCCCCGTACCTGGTGGCGTAGGTTTAATGACGATTGTGAGTTTATTGAAAAATACTTTGGCGGCAGCTAAAAACGAATATTATAGCTAAAAACCTACATCCAATGCGTAAACACTATGTTTACACATTGGATGTAGGTTAAATATTTTAATTCGAAGGATTTAACTGAAACATAATAGGCATAACGTAAGCTACCCTTACCGCATTCCCGTTTTGAAAACCAGGTTTCCATAATGGCGATTTTTTAATTACCCGCATAGCCTCTTCATCGCAGCCACCGCCAATAGCTCCCAAAACCTTTAGGTTTGTAATTTCGCCATTAGGTTCAACCACAAACGATACCGTAACCCTACCCGTAATTCCATTTTCTTGTGCAACAGGCGGGTAGCGTAAATTTTTACTTAAATATTTGTTCCAAGCAGCTACACCACCCGGAAACTCGGGCATCACCTCTACGGCTTCAAATACGGTATTATTTGTTACGCTGCCAGTCTCGCCAATTGATTTATTTCCCTCACTTCCTGCAACAACTCCACCTGGTAAATCGATTCCTTTCTTCGTTTCCGAACCTATTGCACTGGTTAATAATTGTTTCACAGTTGGCATATCTTCGGAGGCCAAAACGTTAGCTACCACACGGGGCGGAAGGTTTTTTACCACATTTGCGTTCTGATTATCTACATTATTTTGTGCCGCTTTGGTTTGAGGTTTAACAGGTTCAATTGGTTTTGTAGGAATAGGAATATCTTTAAATATATAAGGGTCAGGTAAATTGGGCTTTGTAACTATGTTCACAATCTCTTTTTTATACGTAATTACTGCCGATAGCACAATAATCGCACTAAAAAAAAAGGTAGCAATTAGCAAAGCTTTACTTAAATAATTTCCCGAATTTCGGCGTAAAACAAATGCGCCATACGATTGATTTCTGTTTTCGAAAACGAGATTGAGCCACTCAATCCGGTTCACATCAAATTTAGAGTTTAGCATAATTTTGGAAGGTTTATTTTGTTTGATAACGAAACTACTTTTACTTTAGTACACCATAAAGTTTGCCTAATTTTTGTTGCATTAACGCATTGGTCTTAAATTTTAATAATTAAAGTTTTTGTAAAATTATTTAGCTAAGCTATTAGTATAAATACTTGTAAAATAGCACATAAAATTATTGTGTTGTTCTTTTGCAAAAAATAAAAGTCAAGTATTTATCTCCCCAAAAACTAGGTTTAAAAAATAAGTTTGATTTTAATATAATATTTTACTTTTGTTTATATAATTGCAACAATAAAATAGCACATTTTTTTTTACCGTACACTGCTCAATATAACTTGTTTAACGCATTAATATTTAATAATCAATGACTTTAGAAACCTCCATCCAAAACAAAATAAACACTTGGTTAACTGGCAATTACGATACAGCAACCAAACACGAAATTCAAAAACTAATTGATACCCATGCAGCTACCGAGCTTACAGATGCTTTTTATAAAGATTTAGAATTTGGTACTGGCGGCCTGCGTGGCATTATGGGTGCGGGCAGTAACCGCATTAATAAATATACCATAGGTACAGCCACACAGGGTTTGTGTAATTTTTTAAAAGCAAAATATCCCACCCAAAAAATAAAAGTAGCCATAGCACACGATAGCCGTAACCAGTCGGATTTTATTGCCCGCACTACGGCCGAGGTTTTTTCGGCAAACGATATTTACGTTTACTTTTTTAAAGCACTAAGGCCTACGCCATTATTATCGTTTGCGGTGCGTGAACTAGGTTGCCAAAGTGGCGTGGTAATTACGGCATCGCACAACCCCAAAGAGTATAATGGTTATAAGGCTTACGCCGAAGATGGCGGCCAATTTGTTGCGCCTGATGATAAAGCCGTAATGGACGAAGTGGGTAAAATTACCAACATTAATGAGGTTAATTTTAATACTATTGAAGATAATATTGAACTTATTGGCGAAGATATTGATAAACTTTATTTGGATAAAATAGCCTCGCTTTCGGTATCGCCCGATGCCATAAAAAACCAACACGATTTAAAAATAGTGTTTTCGCCCATACACGGTACAGGTATTACGCTAGTGCCCAAAGCATTAGAGATGTTTGGTTTTACTAACGTGATTCTGGTTGACGAGCAAGTTATACCCAATGGCAATTTCCCAACAGTAATATACCCCAATCCCGAAGAAAAAGAAGCCCTAACGCTTGCACTTAAAAAAGCCCAAGAAACCAACGCCGACCTTGTATTAGCCACCGACCCCGATGCCGACCGTGTAGGCATAGCTGTTAAAAACCTTAACGGTGATTTTGAATTGTTAAACGGCAACCAAACAGGTAGCTTGCTGGTAAATTATATGCTAAGTGCCTGGGAAAAAGAAGGTAAATTTACAGGTAACGAATATATTGTAAAAACTATTGTAACCTCCAACTTGATTGATAAAATTGCCGAAGCCAAAAAAGTTACTTGCTATAACACTTTAACAGGCTTTAAATTTATTGGGCAAATAATGACGGAATTACAAGGCAAAAAAACCTTTATTGTAGGTGGCGAAGAAAGTTATGGTTATTTGGTGGGCGATTTTGTACGTGATAAAGATGCCGTGGTTTCATGTGCATTTATTGCCGAAATGACCGCTTTTTACAAAAACCAAGGCAGCAGCCTTTACGAAGCCTTAATTGATATGTATGTGCAATACGGTTTTTATAAAGAAAAACTGGTATCGATAACCAAAAAAGGAAAAACAGGTGCCGAAGAAATTGTAGCCATGATGGAGCGTTTTAGAAACAACCCGCCTGCAACCTTAGGTGGTGCCAAAGTAATTACGCTAAAAGATTACACCTTGCAAAAAGAAACCAATTTACTAACAGGGCAGGTAACAGCTATTGAACTGCCAAAATCAGATGTATTACAATTTATAACCGAAGATGGCAGCATTATATCGGCCAGGCCAAGTGGCACCGAACCTAAAATTAAATTTTATTGCAGCGTAAATACGGTGCTAGCTAATAAAGATGTTTTTGCCGCCATCGAGCAGCAGTTAGAAGAAAAAATAGGAAATATTATGGATGATTTGGCGGTATAGGGTTAAAAAACAGAACTATAAAAATATAAATAGTAGCTGGCGAAAAAAGTAAAGGCTTAACTTTTAATAGGTGTTTTTTAGGTACTAACCCCAGTTACAATGTATAAATATTGTTTGTAAAAAAATGGTTTTAAACGGAATAACAGTACATTAACTACTTGTCTGCAGGCAAGTAGTTTTTTTTCTTTATAGTCCCTTTTTTCTTTTTCTTTGGGGGCTAGGGGGAGGGCTAGGGAAAAAAGATGCCTGCCTGTGCAGGCCGCTGCCGTTGTTAACGCTATAAAACCAAAAAAACATTTATTTACAGTAAATTATACTGTAAATAAATCATCATAACTCAGGTTATTAGCTATGGGCAGCGTAGTTTTTTTGCATCAAAATTTCGGCAACATCTGCTAGGCGATTAGCGTAGCCAAACTCGTTATCGTACCAGCCTACAACTTTAACCAAGCCACCTACTATGGAGGTTAATTGCGCATCAAATATACATGAGTGTGGGTTATCAATAATATCAACAGATACAATCGGGTCTTCGGTATATTGTAAAATACCTTTCAAATTTGTTTCGGCGGCTATTTTAAAAGCTAAATTTATTTGGGCAACTGTAGCAGGAGGGGTTTTAAGAATACAGGTAAAATCTGTTAGCGAGCCATTTAAAACAGGTACACGTATGCCAGCTCCGCCCAAGCGACCTGTTAAATGTGGGAAAATATGTGTTATAGCTTTCGCCGCACCTGTGGTAGTAGGAATAATTGAAGCCGAAGCTGCCCTAGCTCGGCGTAAATCGCGGTGTGGGGCATCGTGTAGGTTTTGGTCGCCCGTCATCGAGTGTACAGTGGTAATATAACCGTCTTTAATTTTCCAATTATCATCTAAAATTTTTACCAATGGGGCTACGTTATTTGTAGTACACGATGCGTTCGAAATTATAGGTAACTGCCAATTAAAGTTTTGGTTATTAATGCCCAATACAACGGTTGGTATATTTTTATCGGGCGATGGTGCGCTAAGCAATACCTGTTTTGCGCCAGCTATAATATGTTTTTGGGCGTTTATATTATCTAAAAATTTACCAGTAGCTTCAATTACCAAATCTATTTTTAGGCTTTTCCAAGGTAAATTTTCGGGCTTTGATTCCGAAAAAACCTCAATAATTTTTTGATTAACAATTAGCGAATGGCTATCGAAACTAATACCTCCTTTAAAATTACCGTGAATGCTATCGTACTTAAACAAATGTGCTAAAGTTGCGGTATCGCCTACATCATTTATGGCTACTACGCTAATATTTTGCTTTGTTAAAAGCGTACGTAACACCATTCTACCTATCCTACCAAAACCATTAATTGCAATTCTCATTTTGCAAAATTAGAATATTAAAAACATAAATTACACGAATGTAAATTTGTTTATTTTATAAAAGCAAAAATGATTTGAGAGTATTTTAAGGCACACTACATTTTTCTAAGGTGGATTCAATAAATAAAACTTCCCAACACTTGCATTTATTCACTTTTAATTTTTTAAATTTATGTGTTTAAACATCTAAACAATTTTAACCAAATTATACGTTTATTACAATCTAAATTTATTTGCGCCCTTAAAAATTACGCACCATGAAAAAACCATTAAATATTAAAGTTGCGTTTTATTTTATTTTGATTGTAGCATTATCCCATTTTTACACAGCTACTTATGCGCAAAATAGTTTTAGTACCAAAGAGGCTAAAATCAGCTTGTTTTCATCAACACCACTCCAAGATATTAAAGCACAATCAAACCAAGGCTACTCGGTAATAATTCCCAAAAGCCAGCAAATTGTTTTTCAATTAGCCATTACCAGTTTGGTGTTTCCTAGGCCCTTAATGCAAGAACACTTTAACGAAAACCACATGGAAAGCGATAAATACCCCAACGCATTATTTAAAGGTACCATTGTTGATGCTATTGATTTTACCAAAGAAGGCCAATACCCTGTTACCGTTAAAGGTACGCTTACCTTACATGGCGTATCTCAAGAAAGAAGCATAACAGGTAAAATCGAAATAATAAACGGGAAACCTAAAGTAAGCAGCAATTTTGATGTTTTATGTGCCGACCATAAAATAAAAATCCCCAGCTTGGTATTTAAAAAAATTGCCGAAAAAATTAATATTAACGTAGTAGCCGATTACAATTAGCAATGAAAAAAAACAACCTAAAATTAGTATGTGTACTTGCTATTGCAACATTACAATTACAAACAACAAAAGCACAAGATGCCGATTCGCTACTAAATGCCTTAACCGCCAATAAAGCACCAGCAAAAGTAATGGCTACTTTTAAAAGCACCCACCTAGTATTACTTAACACCAACGAAACACAAAAGAAAAACGACCTAGCTTTTTGGATAGCCCACCGTTTTGGCGATATTGGTGGAGAGTTTGGCGGTTCGCACACTTTATTTGGTTTGGATAATGCCGAAGATAATTATATAGGTTTTGATTACGGCTTAAGCGATAGGCTTACCCTAGGTTTCGGCCGCAGCCGAAGAGATGAAACCTATAATTTACTGGTAAAATATAAATTGATAGAGCAACTGGAAAAAGGCTTACCTTTTTCGCTCACCTTATTTGCCCAAAGTGCCACAGTAACCCGTAAACCTTATTTTGATAACGAGTTTACTTCACAAGCACAACGAATATCACATTATATAAGTGCAATTTTTGCAACCAAGGTTAATAGTGGATTATCGTTTTTAGTAAGTCCTGGCCTATTATTACGAGATAAAGTAGCCGATGCTGGCGACAAAAAATCCTTACTTTCGGTAGGCCTAGGTGGCCGATTTAAAATATATAAAAGGTTTTCGCTTATTACCGATTATACCTTGGTACAAGGCTTAGGTCGCCCACAAAACCTAAATACCAAATATTATAACCCACTTGGCGCAGGTATCGAAATCGAAACAGGCGGACATGTGTTTAGCCTTAATTTTCAAAATTCACCTTATATCATCGAAAATAATTTTATTGCCGATACACAAAAATCGTGGTCAAAAGGTGGTGTAAGGTGGGGGTTTGCCGTATCCCGAAATTTTAGCTTATTTCAAAAAAAGAAAATTAAACCAACCCAATAAATACTTAATATTATGGAACGTCAACAATTTTTAAAAACCCTAGGCATCAGCTTTGCCACTGTATGTGTAGGTGCTTGTTTTAGCGATTGTAGTAAAAAAAATGAAGCCACACCTGCACCTCCTGCTGGTACAACTGTGAGTGTAAATTTATCAGAGTTAACCGCTATTGGGAAAAAAGTAGTTGTAGGCAATGTCGCTATTTTTCGTATCTCAGAGGGCGATATTGCTTCATCTTTTATTGCTACCCAAGCACTTTGCACTCACCAAAACGGTACATTACAATGGAATGCAGGTTCAAATGTGATAGAATGTCAAAGTCATTTTGCGCAGTTTAGCCCTGATGGGGTAAATACAAAACAACCACTAGGAGGTGGTGAGGCTAATAAATTGGCTACTTATATAATTACCGTAGCCGATGGAAAGGTGAACGCAAAAGTGGCATAAAAAAAGCCTTAGTAGAAAATGCCAAGGCTTTTTTTAACAAATGAGACTGTAGCGTTATTAATCAAATAAAAAATACTTTGCTGCATGTATAACTTGTATGGTGATATTGTCTATCACCACCTCTTCGGCATCCGAAAGGGTTAAAACAACGCCTCTATTTACGTTCAAATATTTACAGGTTTCTATCAACCCAGCAAACTCTCGTTTGCGGGTATCGGGGTTATCCATAGCGTAGCATACTTGTAGGGGTAAAAGGCTACCATCAGCTTGTTCCACCACAAAATCACATTCTTTATTGCCTTTGTAAAAAAAAGTTTTAAGCCCTTTTTTGCGCAACTCTAGGTGTACGGTGTTTTCGAGCATTGCGCCCCAATCATCTTTAAAAGTAAAAGTGAGGGCATTTAATAGGCCGTTATCTATGGCGTAATATTTTTTTTCGCTAAGTTCTTGCTTTAAAACCGAGTGGCTAAATTTAGTACTGGTACTACAAAAAAATATGGCTATGGCGGCATCTAAATACTCGTAAAGCGTGTTTTTACTTACTTTATACCCCTGCGATTTTAGTTCGTTAAATACCTTATTTACCGAAAACGGAGTGGTTATACACTCGAACATTCGCTTTAAAAAATATTTTAATACTCCTACTTGCCCAAAGCCGTAACGCTCTATCATATCACGGTACATCATTACATGATAATAATCTTGCAGTATGTTTTTGTGAAACTCGGGTGGTAAAAGTGCTATTTCGGGGAAGCCACCTTCTTTTATAAACTGTATAAAAGCGGCATTTATTTTAGCCTGTGTTTTGGTATCAAGGTCTTGGGTTTCTATTTTTTTAAACCTTACATATTCTTTAAACGATAACGGTAGCAGCTCTATGGTATAAGTGCGGCCACGTAATTCGGTAGCTATTTCGCTGCTAAGTAATTTGGCGTTAGAGCCTGTTAAAAACACATGGCTACTTACTGTATCGTAAACTCGGCGTACAAATTTTTCCCAGCCATCAACGTTTTGTATCTCATCAAAGAAAAAATAGCAATCAGCTAACTCTTGGTTGGGGTACATTTCGGCGTAAGCCTGCAGTATTTTATCTAAATCTTTTGCCAAAAGTAGTAAGCGTTCGTCCTCAAAGTTTATATAGATAATTTGAGTAGCTTTTACGCCATCTTTTACCAGCTGTTGTGCTGCAAATTGTAGCAAAGCTGTTTTTCCACTACGCCTTGGTCCTATTACAGTTATTATTTTGTTTAGGTTTAAAGGCATTAGATAATCTCTACGTACAAAAACTTTTTTTATCGCTTTATGGTAGTTGGTTATCAATATTTTTATGGTTTCTATCTCTTTCATAAATACAAAAATATGTTTTTTGTACTAAAATAAAGGAAATGTTTATAATAATTATCTTAAAATAAAAGATAATAAATTTTAAAATATACTTTTAATGAAGAAATAAAATAATTTTATTTACTTATTTAAAGGAAATTTATATAGTTTTTTGTTTTTAAATAAAGAAAATAAATTAATTATTTTCCTTTAAATAAAGAAAATAAATATATAATTTTCCTTTTAATAAGGAAATTTATGTAAAATAATATTGTTAATTTATGATTGAGAATTTATGACTACAAGAAAAAAAAACGCTAATTTTAATCCCTAATATTCGATTTTCCTCGCCCGAAGCCCACCACCCGAAGCCCGAAAGCCCACAGCCCGAAAGCCCGCTACCTCTCTAAAGTTTTATAATACCGTAACAATGTGCATATAATTATGTTATTTATTTATATTTGCTTAAAATTGAGAGAATGCAGGATATATCTATAGGATCAAGAAAAGAGGTAATGACTTATTTAGAGCCGTTTATGTTAAACGAAATGGCCGAATACCTAAAGCCAGTGGAGGAAATGTGGCAACCTGCGGATTTTTTACCTGATGCCCGCAAAGAAAATTTTTTTGAAGAAATAAAAGATTTACAAGAAGGTGCTAAAGCACTTTCGTACGATTTATTGGCCGTTTTAATTGGCGATACCATTACGGAGGAGGCTTTGCCAACGTACGAATCGTGGTTGTGTATGGTGGATGATATTTCTAAAAGCGAGCAGGGTGGCTGGATGAAGTGGGTGCGGGCTTGGACAGCCGAAGAAAACCGCCATGGCGATATATTAAACAAATATTTATACCTATCGGGCCGTGTAGATATGCGTATGATGGAAGCATCAACTAATTATTTAATACGTGATGGTTTTGATATTGGCACAGGGCATGACCCTTACCGAAATTTTATTTATACCTCGTTTCAAGAGATGGCTACCAATATATCGCACCGTAGGGTGGCGGCATTGGGTAAGCAGGCTGGCGATAAGCTAATGTCGAAAATGTGTGGCCTTATAGCCGCTGATGAAGCCCGCCATGCAAAAGCATACAAATCGTTTATTAGCAAAGCTTTTGAGGTAGATGCCAACGAAGTTATATTAGCTTTTGAGGATATGATGCGTAAAAAAATTGTAATGCCTGCACATTTTTTGCAAGAAATGGGCAGCAAAATTGGGCAAACATTTGGCCATTTTACCGATGCTGCACAACGCCTAGGCGTTTATACGGCTTTAGATTATGTTGATATTTTAAGGCAACTGGTAGTAGAGTGGAACATAGAAAGCCTTAAAGACTTGGACGATGCAGGCGAAAAAGCCCGCGATTATTTGGTAAATTTGCCTGATAGGTTAGCCCGTATTGCCGAGCGCATGAAAAGCCCTACCATTGCTTATAAATTTAATTGGATACATATATAAAAATTATTGTTTAGTAATAAATACACACAACCTTTACATAATGGTTATGTTTTGGTGTTGCCTAGTTGGTATCCAAGCGAGGTAAGCCCATTTAACGGGGATTTTAATCAGCGTTTTGTTGAAGCACTTTCGTTAAAAGTACCTCAGATAGTGTTGTATGTAGTAGGTAAACCCAATATCCAAAAAACTTATTTTACCCTTACGGTGGATGGTAACCTAAAAACCTATTTAGTTTATTACCCGCTTAAAAAAAATATTTTCGGAAAAATTTATGCCAAAATAAATTATTTTATTACGCAAGCTAGATTTTTAAAATTAATTTTTACCCAAAATGGCTTGCCCAAACTTAGCCAAGTTTACGTGTTTTGGATGGCGGGTATTGCTGCTTTTGCCTTAAAAAAAATATACGGCATACCTTACATTATTACCGAACATTGGACAGGGTTTTACAAAAACTCGCCGTCCGATATGTACAAAAACAATTTTTTGGTACAACACATTTTTAAAATTATACTTAAAAATGCCAATCATTTTATAGCCGTTGCCGATAAATTAAAAAACAGGATACAGGTATGGAACCCCAAGGCTATGGTTACCATTATACCCAATGTGGTAGATACATCTATTTTTTACTTTCAAAAAAAAACAGATAAAAAACATAGCTTTAAGTTGGTACATGCATCAACCATGAAAATTCAAAAAAATATTATTGGCCTGCTTGATGGTTTCGAAAACGCTGTAAAAGAAAATAATAATTTAGAATTAGTGCTTGTAGGCCATGTACCTCAAAATGTTGAGGATAAAATAAATGCTTCGGTATTGCTACAACAAAAAGTTACCTGCCTAGGCGAAGTGCTATATACTGCTGTAAAAGATATTATGCTTACAGGCGATGCTTACATCATGTTTAGCCGCTACGAAAACCTGCCCTGTGTAATATTAGAAGCATTGTGCTGTGGATTGCCCGTAATAACTACCGATGCTGGGGGCTGTGCCGAAGTAATAAACCCAAGCAATGGCATTGTGGTACAAAACGAAAACGAAACCGAACTTACCCAAGCCATACTAAAAATGGCTAATAACCGAGCTTATTATGATAGCAAAAGTATTGCCCAAGCTGCAAGCAAACTATATAACTACGAAACCGTATCGGCACAAATAGTACATGTTTACGAAAACATAACCTAGAGTTTAGCGATGTTCAAAAAAATTATTTCGACCTACCAAAGCAGCTTAATAATTGCTGTATTAAGTTTTACCACAGTGTGGCTTACGGTACATTACTTGGGCACCATTGGGCGGGGGCAAATAAGTTTATTTTTACTAAATCTTAGTATTGTGCAAATTGTGAGTTCGGTAGTAGGCAGTGGTTCCTTGGTATATTTGTACAGCAGGCACCGTTTAAGTAATATTTTGTTGTTAACCGTGGGCTGGGCTTTTATTTGTGCTATTATAGTTCCCATTATTTTATTAGCAATACAGATGTTGCCCTTACAGCAATTATTTAGCACCGTATTTCTTTCGTTTCTTACTTCTATTTTATTAAATAATTATGCGGTACTGATGGCTCAAAATCAGTTTTTTCAATACAATTTAATACGAGTACTACAAGCGGCATTAAACATATTGTTTTTTGTTGGCTTTTTTTACATGTTTAAAACACCACAGGTGCAACAATATATTTGGGCTATGTACCTATCGTACAGTGCAATGGTATTGTTAAGTTTTTGGCTGGTTTTTAAAAAAGAAACCTTAACGCCCCTAGATAATTTACCAAAAACCCTGACCGATTTTTTTAAGTTTGGCGGTTTAAACCAGCTAAGCAATATCATACAACTAGGCAATTATAGGGCAACTATGTATATGCTAAGTAAGTATATTGGCTTGGGTGCAACAGGGATATTTTCGTTGGCCTTAACGCTTACCGAAGCCGTATGGATGTTTAAAGATAGCATTGTTACCAATCACCATAGCTACGTTGCAAGGCAAAGTAATGCACAAGCAGCCTCAAAAAATAATAATAAATTTATGCTAATGAGTGGTTTAGGTACTTTGGTTGTAATAACAATAGCTTTGCTTATTCCATTAAGCATTTATATAAAAGTTTTTGGTGTTGATTTTGGGGCGGTAAAGCAATTGTTGTTTTTACTTTCGCCAGGTATAGTGGCACTAGCCATAGGAGCGGTTATATCGCATTATTTTTCGGGTGTGGGTAAAATAAAATACAATACCTACACATCATTTGCGGGTTTAATGGTAGTGCTTGTTTCGGGTATTTATTTAATACCCCGCTATGGTATTAATGGAGCTGCGGTAGCAAATGCTTTATCTTATTGTACTACGGCCGTATTGTTGCTACTTATTTATTTTGGTAGGATAAAAAAAGTAAATAAAAGCAGGGGTAAATAAGGGAAAGGATTTATAAATTACCTCGATATTTGAGTTCCTTTTAAATTTTTATAATAGAAAATAAATGCCCATAAAATACCTTAAACACCATAATATTGATAAACAGAAATGGGATAATTGTATAGAATTATCCGATAACGGAATGATATATGGTTTTTCTTGGTATTTGGATAGTATATCTGATAATTGGGATGCGCTTGTACTTGATGATTACCAAGCAATTATGCCGTTGCCTTGGACAAAAAAATACGGTATAAAAACTATTTACCAGCCTTATTTTTGCCAACAATTAGGCGTGTTTTATTTAGGTGATGATGAAAATATCGCTACATTATTTGTAAAAAAAATTCCTTTTTGGTGTTTAAAAATCGCAATTTCTTTTAATACAAAATGTAAAATTGAGGGCAAATACAAAAAAAAACTGAACCATATTTTGCCAATAAACGCATCTTACAGCCATATTTCCAAATCATATAAACCAGATTTGGTTAGATACCTCAAAACGCCAACACCTTTTTTGTTTACCGAAAGCTTAAAAACTGAGGAAATTATTGCTTTTTATATAAAATTTTATCAACAAAAACATCCCAATATTTTACTGCCTATGTATGATAAACTTGCTAAATTATGCCATCAACTAGCTTTACGAAATAAGCTATACCATATAGGCATACTTAATAACGATGGCGAATTGATAGCCTTCGAGCTAGGGGCATATCACCACAAAACAGTACATCGTATATTGGCTGGGTCGCACCCTGATTATAAAAAATTCAGATTAAACCATCATCTGCTCGATTATATTATTCGTACCCATTGCGAAAAATATGATTATTTAGATTTTGAAGGTTCTGAAATCGAATCAATCGCTTACTTTAATAGAAAATTTAACCCTACCGCAACTTACTATTGCAATTTAAGTTACTTCAATATTTTAGGTTGCAAATTTTACACAACCTAAATCATTTACAATTCCCCTAACACCACAACAAAAACTCGGTACGTGGCGGTATATCCAAATACGGGTACACAATTTTAGATAAATATAATCCCTGCGGATGCGCTGGCACCACATCAATAGGTTTATGGGTATCCAAAAAATAACTTTCAAATTCATCCACACTCAACTCGCCTTTACCAACCTTTAAAAGCCGAGCCACAATAATGCGTATCATACGGCTCAAAAAACGGTTTGCCGAAATCTTAAAACGTAACTTATCGCCTTTATCATTTATAAACAATTCTGCTGCCGATACATGGCACAGCGTATGCACATACTTAGCCGGCGAAGTACAAAAAGTAGCATAATCCTTATATTTACTAAGCAAGGCTACGGCTTTACGCATCTCATCTACCCGCAAGTTTTTTAGTAAATACATCGCACTAAGGTTGTTTAAAAACGGGTTTTTATAAGTATGTAAAAAATAATCGTACGTCCGTTGCGTAGCATCAAACCTAGCATGTGGCAAGCCATCCATTGCAACAATATCAAATACAGCAATACCCGCAGGCAAAGTTTTGTTTAACCTAAAAGCCAAATCATAATCCCATTGCGGTTCAATATCAGCATGAAAAAAATACTGGCTAGCATGTACACCAGCATCCGTACGCCCACAGCCAACAATCCCAATAGGTATTTTAAGAACTTTTTTAAGCCTATCCTCTAATACCTCCTGTACTGTAGCAACATTACTGTGCCTTTGCCAGCCATGGTAATGTGTACCATTATAACCTATATGAAAAAAGTACCTCAATTGCCTTGTATGTATTAGATTTAAGTAATAAAAAAGGCTTCGTTTTTGTAAAGTATTTTTTATCCCCCCCCAATATTTCCTTACAAATTTTTCCCCAATTTCTCTATCATATCCATAGGTACGTTTTCCATATCAAGTACTAAAAAGCCATCTAGGGAGTTTGAAAACTTAGGGTCGATATTAAAGCAAATAATTTTTGCATTAAGGGCAATATACTGGCGTAGTAAAACGGGTACTTTTATGTGTGTAGTTTCTATTTCGGATATAAGGCTGTCTAAACTTTTTAGGCTATCGCCACTTGCGGTAAGTACTTCGGCATCTATGGTGGATAAATCAACCTTAAATTTTTTTCTCGGTTTTACCATATCCGCCATAGCGGCATCAAAATGGTTGTTGTAAATAAAGTTTACAATTAACGATTTAGAAACCTTGCTAAAGCTATTGCTGATAGATACAGGGCCAATTAAATATTTGTATTGTGGGTTATCTATCACATATTTTAAAATCCCTTTCCATAACAAAAATAGGGGTAGGGGTTTTTGTTGGTATTCTTTGCGTATCCACGAGCGCCCTAGCTCTAAACTATTTTTTAAAACTTCGCCAAATTCGGGTTTTATTTTAAACAGCTCGTTGGTGTAAAATCCTTTTTTGCCATAGCTGTAATAAATTTCGTCGCCACGGCCTATGCGGTAAGCCCCCACAATTTGTTGGGCATCAATATCCCAAATAAAAAGGTGTTGGTAATAAATATCGTAGCTATCTAAATCGATAGATTTATTGGTACCTTCGCCTACTTCTCTAAATGTTACCTCTCTTAATCGTCCAATTTCTTTTATAATATGAGGTATTAAGCTGGTAGGAGTAATAAAAACTTCATAGTTTTTTTCGGTCCATACCAAATGTTGGGCTCTTAGGTTTTCTACCTCGTGGGCTAATAAATTTTTTTCGATGCTATTGATTATCGTATCGGCCTGTTTCCTTATTTTAAAAAGGCTACGAGGGTTAAATATTTTTTTCTCGTTTTCGAGGCCTGCACCCAAGGCATAGGTTTTGGCCCGTAGGTACGATAATACACTGGTAGGGTTGGTGTTGTTATGTATATCGGCAAATTGTATAGGTTTGCCAATGCGTACTTTTATGGTATCACCGTTTTTATTAAACAATTCGGAGGCTAGCTTGGCGGTGCGTAGCGTAGGGTGTATCAGCGAAAGCAAATTAAATAAAAGCCCATTATTACCATGAAAATATACAGGCAATACCGTAACTTTTGCTTTGCTAATAATTTTACCTACTACTGGGTGCCATAATTTGTCGGTTACTTTTTGCTGGTCGAGCTTATAGGTTGATACTTCGCCAGCCGGAAAAATGCCTATGGGTGTGCCATTGCTTAGTAGCGATAGCGTTGTTTTTAGTCCGCTTATGCTGGATGAGTGATCGATGTTTTCGAAGGGGTTTACAGGTACCAAAAATTTGTTTAAACTGGGTACTTTGTTGAGTATAAAGTTGGCCATCAGTTTCGATTCGGGCCTTACGCTGTTTAATAGTTTTAGCAATATCAAGCCTTCGATACCGCCATAAGGGTGGTTTGATACGGCAATAAAGGCACCTTCTTTGGGTATGTTTTTTAAATCTTTTTCGTTAATTTCTATTTTGATACCCAATATTTGTAATACCTTATCTACAAATGCAATGCCTTGTAAATGTTCGGCCCGGGCTACCAGTTCGTTCACATCGTTAATTTTCATAATTTCCATTAACAGCGACGCTAGGCCAGGCATGCGCAATTTATCTATATTGGTTGCTTTTGCAAATTCTTTTGAAGTAATAAGTGTCATTAATAAGGCTTATTGTTAAATGTATAAGTATAATATGATTTTACGTAATATCAAAAATAAATATTAATTTTCTCACCTAAATCATAAATATGCATAAATGGCTTAAAAGTTATTTTACGATTTCTAAACGTGAGTTTAACGGTATGTTGGTATTTGTTATAGTAATGATAGCTGTATTTTTAATTCCATTTGTGTATGATAAGCTAATGGTTGAACCTGTTAGGGTAAAAATAGAGGTTTTGCAACCTGCTATTAACCAAATAGAACAAAATACGTATCAATTAAAGCAACATAATTACACCAACTATGGCAACAAAGGTAAGCATTATAAAGGCGTTTTATTTAATTTTAACCCTAATACTTTAAACCTACAAGGCTGGGTAAAGCTAGGGCTAAGCGATAAGCAGGCGAGTTCTGTTTTAAAATATGTAGCCAAAGGTGGAAAATTTTATACCAAAGAAGATGTAAAAAAAATGTATGCCATAAGCCCAGCCAATTACGAAAGGCTTGAGCCATATATACAAATACCCGAAAAAAACATCCCTAATAGTCCAGCAAATACCTATGCAAGTACTCCTACCACCCCAAATAAAACCATAGAAAACGTATTGGTAGAAATTAACGAGGCCGATTCTATAACCTTAACTACCATTAGAGGCATAGGCCCAGCATTTGCCAGCCGAATTTTAAAATACCGTAACCGCATAGGTGGCTTTGCGGGTGTGGCGCAGCTAAGGGAGGTATATGGCATTGATTCGGTTAAATTTGACCAAATTAAAAATCAAATTAAGGTAAACACAGCTTTAATCGTAAAAACCAATATCAATACTGCCGAGTTTGATGAATTTAAAAAAATGCCCTATTTGTCTTATAAACAAATGAATGCAATAATTGCTTACCGTAAGCAACATGGTAAGTTTTTGCAAGTTTCTGAATTGGAAAAAATTGTAATTTTAACCCCAAGCCTTATCCAAAAAATTGCCCCTTATGTACAGTTCTGATACTTTAGCATCGGTTATAAAAAACACCATTCGCGAAATACCCGATTTTCCCAAAGCGGGCATATCGTTTAAAGATATTACCCCTATTTTAAAAGATGCAAAATTGTGTACTGCCATTATGGACGAGTTGTGCAAGCAATTAAGTAATATAGAATTTGATGCTGTGGCAGCGGTAGAAAGTAGGGGTTTTTTGTTTGGGCTTATGCTGGCCAATAGGATGGGAAAACCTTTTATACCTATTCGTAAAAAGGGGAAATTACCCTTTACCACGGTGCAACAGCAATATAATTTAGAGTATGGGCAGGCTACTTTAGAAATCCATAACGACGCATTTGAACCTGGTGCCAAAATACTTGTTCACGATGATTTGCTGGCTACTGGAGGTACCGTAATGGCTACGGCTGCACTTATTAAGCAACTGGGTGGTAGCGTTGCTGGGTTTTCGTTTATTATAAATTTAGGCTTTTTAAACGGGGCTAGTAACTTAAAAAGCATATCCGAAAACATATATGCTTTGGCCACTTATTAAGCCAGTTATATTAATAAGTCGAAAAATTAATTTTCCTTATTTAGGGTTTCAAGCAACTCTTTTGCGGGTACTTCTTTGCATGTACCATCAATATTGCCAATAATTAAACTCCCGTTTTCGGCAGCGGTTTTTTCAACCAATTTGCGATTAGCAATTCTTAATCCTAATAAAATTTTTTCGGTAAATTCGTTAAATTTTATTATTTTACTATCTACTACTATCATAACTCATATTTAAAATGGTTTTCCAAATATCATAATTATAAATTACTTCTCCCAATTTATTAGAACCTTCGGCTACCAAATCAGGCTCGGATACCATATTATCAAAAACCGACCACGTATTACACAACGGTATATACAGGTTTACCAAATTATAAATCCCTCTAAAATACCTACGCTCGATAACATCGCTGGGTATATGGTGCCCACCTTGGCTTACTCTTTTTGCCACACGTTGTACAGCATTTTGCGGGCTACTTAACCAAAAATATAATAATGCAACTTGGTAACCAAGTAGTTGTGCTTTTTTGATAAATGAAACGTAGCTACGGGTTGATAGCGTGGTTTCGAAGGCAAAATCAACATTTTCTTTTAAAAGCTCGTCCATCCTTAGCAACATTATCCTACCAGCGGCAAGTGCAACACTTTCTACATTAAATGGCGATAAACCCGCCGCAATATTATCAGCGTTTACAAATTCGCGGCAATTTAAAATTTCGGGCAATACGGTATAGCTTGCCGTGGTTTTACCCGCACCGTTGCACCCAGCTATAATGTATAAATTTGGCATAAGGCAAATATAGTTTTTTTTATTAGTAGCTAGTGCTTAGTAGCTAGTGAATGTTTAAAAGCATAGATAATTATGGATTAAAATTGATTTTTTTCTTTCCCATTTACAACCACTAAAACTACCCACTAACTACTAACCCCCACTTAAAACCCTTAAAATTCCCTCGGCTTTTAGCAAGCATTCGTTATACTCGTTTTGGGCATTGGCATTTACGGTAATGGCACTGCCTACCTCAAATGAAAGGTATTTACGGCTGGCATTGTATAGCATCGAGCGTATAATTACGTTAAAATCAAAATCGCCATTAGGTGCAAAATAACCTATTGCACCCGAGTAAATGCCTCTTTTTGTTGTTTCGTACTGCTCTATTATTTCCATTGCTTTTAGTTTGGGTGCACCCGTCATGCTACCCATAGGGAATGTGTTTTTAATAATTTCTACGTTATCTAATTCGGGTTTGGCTTGGCAAACTACGGTCGATATCATTTGGTGTACTTGGGCAAAGCTATAAATGCCAAAAAGTTCTTCAACGCTTACGGTGCTGGCTTTCGCCGATTTTGTGAGGTCGTTACGCAGCAAATCTACAATCATCACGTTTTCTTGCTGTTCTTTGGCATCGTTTTTTAAATCGTTTTTTATTTGATTATCAGTAGCTAAATCGGTGTTTCGCTTGGCAGTACCTTTTATAGGTTGTGCAATTATTTTGTTGCCTCGTTTTGCCAAAAAACGCTCGGGCGATGCGCTTATGGTGTATTTATCATCCCATTTAAAAAAAACAGAGAATGGGGCAGGCGATATTTTGTTTAAGGCTTCAAAAGCCCAAACAGGGTTTATATCCACATTTTCGGCAAAAAATTCGATACAAAAATTGCTAATGTAAATATCACCACGGTTTATGTGCGCCAAAATTTTATCGAAAGTATTTATATATTGTGCATTGGTAAAAGTGCTTTTTAGCTGGCCATTAAATATAAAACTATTTTTTTGTGGCTTTAGGCCGATGATTTGCTGGTAAATATCATCGGCAATATTGCTAGTTATGGTAAGCGTATTGCCTTTTAAAATAAGTAAATGCTTGGGTTCAAAAAAAAACAAATCTGGAAAATTTAATACGTCTTTATTTTGGGATGTTAGGTTTTCTATCTCGTTTTTTAAATCATAACCAAAACCTCCTAGAAGCCATTTTTTATTTAACTTATAATTTTTTAATTGCTCAAAGGCGCTAAGCTTGGTATTGTAAATTTCTAATCGAGAAACGCTATCTGCGCCAAGCAAAAAATCAAACTCGCTGTAATTATCTGTATAATTATTGCTGTCAAATACGCAACAAATCTTAAATTTTTTGGCCCATTGTAGGGCTTGTTGTTTAAATAGGGCGATGTTGCTAAGGGTAATAATCATTGATAGTAAAAATAATAAAGCTTTGTGGTTTGCTGCTTGTTTTTTAAATAAATTATACAGTGCTTTCATCGCCTCTTAAAAACAACTAACCACCAAACTCCATTAAATAAGCCTTTAAAAACTCGTTTAATTCGCCATCTAAAACTGCTTGGGTGTTTGATGTTTCGTAGCTGGTGCGTAAATCTTTCACTAATTTATAGGGATGTAAAACGTAATTTCGTATTTGCGAACCCCATTCAATTTTCTTTTTATTACCCTCAACCGTGGCCGATGCTTCCATTCGTTTACGAATTTCTATTTCGTATAGCTGTGATTTTAAAAGCCTTATAGCATTTTCTTTATTTTGTAGTTGCGACCGAGATTCTTGATTTTTGATAATTATACCACTAGGCTTGTGGTATAAACGTACAGCGGTTTCAACCTTGTTTACATTTTGGCCTCCAGCCCCGCCCGACCTAAAGGTTTCGAATTCGATTTCCGATGGGTTAACCTCAATTTCGATCGTATCATCAACCAGCGGATACACATATACCGATGCAAACGAAGTATGGCGCTTGGCATTGGCATCAAATGGCGAAATACGTACCAAGCGGTGTACACCGTTTTCGCCTTTTAGGTAACCGTAGGCAAAAGCTCCTTCAAACTGTAGCGTAACTGTTTTTATACCCGCTACATCGCCCTCTTGCGCATCTTGCTCGGTAACTTTGCAGCCATTTTTTTCGCCCCACATGATGTACATGCGCATAAGCATAGCCGCCCAATCGCAACTTTCGGTACCTCCCGCCCCAGCGGTAATTTGTAATACAGCGTTGAGTTGGTCTTCTTCGGCCGAAAGCATATTTTTAAATTCCAGCTCTTCTAAAGTTTTTAAGGCATCGGCGTAAGCCAAATCTACCTCTTGTTCGCTTGCATCGCCAGCCTGAAAAAACTCCAACATTATGCCCGCATCATCAATTGCCGAAACAGCTTTTTGGTAACCATCCGTCCACACTTTTTTATTATTAATGGCGTGTAGCACCTTTTCGGCTTCTTTGGGCTTATCCCAAAAACCAGGCTGTAGGGTTAAATCTTGTTCGCGGTGTAATTGTTCAATTTTGGTGTCGAGGTCAAAGATGCCTCCTCAGAGAAGTTACCCTATCTCTTAAATCCTGCAAGTTTTCTTTTGTCATAAGGTTGCAAATGTAGTATTACAAATTCGAAATTGTTAAAAATAACTAAAGTTTCGGAGCAAAAATAGGGTCAGGGTAATTTTTATTGCTGTTTTGGCGGTATCGTACATTTATTGTGATAAAGTAGCTGCCAATAGCGGTAAATAATAACTCCAAAAAAGCCCCGCCAAAAAAAACTAAAAACTTTGTTGTTTCAACTAAACACAAAAAAAGCCCAACTAAATGTAGCCAGGCTTTTTTTGTGTTTTAGCAATTTATTATTTTGCTTCTCCGTCTTTCACTTCTTCAAACTCGACATCGGTAACGCTATCGGCGTTATTAGTAGCTTGTTGGTTAGCTTCGGCATTTGCGCCTTGGGCATCACCACCTGTGGCTTTGTACATATCTTCGGATGCTACCGCCCATGCAGCGTTTAAGGTTTCGGATGCGGCATCAATATCGGCAAAGTTACGGTTTGCGTAAGCATCTTTTAACTTGGTTAAAGCATCTTCGATAGGTGCTTTTTTATCTGCTGGTATTTTATCGCCGTATTCTTTCAATTGTTTTTCGGTCGAAAATATCAGCGCATCAGCACTGTTAATTTTATCCGCTTCTTCTTTAGCTGCTTTGTCCGATTCGGCATTTTGCTCTGCTTCTTCTTTCATCTTTTTAATATCTGCATCCGATAAGCCAGATGAAGCCTCAATCCTAATTTTTTGTTCTTTACCCGTTGCTTTATCTTTAGCACCTACGTGTAAAATACCGTTTGCATCAATATCAAAAGTAACTTCAATTTGTGGTACACCACGTGGTGCTGGTGGTATGCCATCAAGGTGGAACCTACCAATAGTGCGGTTATCTTTTGCCATTGGGCGTTCGCCTTGCAAAATATGTATTTCTACCGATGGCTGGCTATCCGATGCGGTAGAGAATGTTTCTGATTTTTTGGTTGGGATGGTGGTATTGCTTTCTATCAATTTTGTCATCACACCGCCCATAGTTTCGATACCTAAGCTAAGTGGGGTAACATCTAATAACAATACATCTTTAACCTCGCCAGTTAATACACCGCCTTGTATGGCAGCACCTATGGCCACTACCTCATCGGGGTTTACACCTTTTGAAGGTGCTTTGCCAAAGAATTTTTCGACCGCTTCTTGTATGGCTGGTATGCGGGTACTACCACCTACTAATATAATTTCGTCGATATCGCTGGTAGATAAACCTGCATTTTTTAATGCCGATTTACACGGTGCAATGGTACGGTTAATTAAATCGGCAGCTAAAGCCTCAAATTTTGCTTTTGATAAGTTGCGTACCAAATGTTTGGGGCCGCTAGCATCGGCAGTAATATAAGGTAAGTTTATTTCGGTTTGGGTTGAGTTAGAAAGCTCGATTTTAGCTTTTTCGGCAGCTTCTTTTAGGCGTTGTAAAGCCATTGGGTCTTTTACCAAATCCATACCAAACTCGGTTTTAAATTCGGCAGCCAACCAGTCGATAATTACTTGGTCAAAATCATCACCACCTAAATGTGTATCGCCATCGGTAGCTTTTACTTCAAATACGCCATCGCCTAGCTCTAAAACAGATACGTCATGCGTACCACCACCACAGTCGAAAACAACAATTTTCATGTCTTTGGCGGTTTTATCTAAGCCATAAGCTAAGGCAGCAGCAGTAGGTTCGTTTATAATTCTACGCACTTTTAAGCCAGCAATTTCACCTGCTTCTTTGGTAGCTTGGCGTTGCGCATCGTTAAAATAAGCAGGTACAGTAATTACCGCTTCGTAAACCTCTTGACCTAAAAAATCTTCGGCAGTTTTCTTCATTTTTTGAAGTATCATGGCCGATAGTTCTTGAGGCGTATATTTTCTATCGTCGATTTCTACACGTGGTGTGTTATTATCGCCTTTTACAACTTTGTAAGGTACACGGCTAATTTCTTTAGAAACCTCGTTAAAATTGTTTCCCATAAAACGCTTAATAGAGTAAATCGTTTTTGTAGGGTTTGTAATAGCTTGACGTTTAGCAGGGTCACCCACTTTACGTTCGCCACCTTCCACAAAAGCAACTATAGAAGGCGTGGTGCGCTTACCCTCGCTGTTAGCAATAACCACAGGCTCGTTGCCTTCCATTACCGAAACACAAGAGTTGGTTGTGCCTAAATCGATACCAATAATTTTTGACATAATGTATATATTTAATTAATATTATATTCGTTAACCTTACTTAACAAGGCTTATGCCAACAAATAATTGTCAGCAAAATGATGGTTTATGACAGTTTTTTAAAAATTAAGGCTGGATTTTATTATTTTGATAATGACAGGATGGCAGAAAAGATGTGTGCAATTGCGGTTTATTGTAAAAACGCTAGTAATGCTTAACTAAAATTTATCGCATTATATTAGTTCTGGCATTATATATTTTACTTTTGTTTGCATGATAAAAATTTTAATAACAGGTAGCAATGGCCTGCTGGGGAAAAAATTAATCAACCTTATTTTAAACACCACAGGTTTCGATTTGGTTGCCACATCAAAAGGTAAAAATCGCCATCCTATACAACAGGGCTATACTTATGCCTCATTGGATATTGCCCAAGCACACCAAGTAGCCACAATAATAAACCATTACCAACCCCATATAGTGATACATACCGCTGCAATCACGAATGTAGATATTTGCCATACCGAGCGTGAGTTATGCTGGCAAGTAAACGTTAGCGCAGTAGCTTATTTAATTGATGCCTGCCGTAAGGCTAATTGTAGGCTTATACATTTATCAACCGATTTTATTTTTGATGGTAAAAATGGGCCATATACCGAAAATGATACGCCCAACCCATTATCCTATTACGGTCAAAGCAAATGGGCTGCCGAACAGTTGATAATGCAATCGGATATTCAATGGGTTATATTACGTACCATATTGGTTTACGGGGTAGTAAAAAATTTAAGCCGATCAAATATTGTGTTGTGGGCAAAAAATGCCTTACAAAAAGGCGAAACCATCAATGTAGTAAACGATCAATGGCGAACGCCTACCTTGGCCGAAGACCTGGCCACTATTTGCCTATTGGCAGCACAAAAAAATGCACAAGGCATATATAACGCTTCGGGTAAAGATATGTTGAGTATTTTAGAATTGGTGCAGGCTGTAGCCGATTTTTATGGCTTAGATAAAAGCCTGATAAACCCCGTAACATCAGCCAGCTTAAACCAAGCGGCTATAAGGCCAGCAAAAACAGGTTTTATATTAGATAAGGCTATGGCCGATTTAGGCTACACACCACACTCGTTTACCCAAGGTTTAAAAATTATGGATAAACAGTTGAAAGAATTGGACAAGAATGTATAATTTAGACAAAATTTAAAAAACACAACATTATGGCACTACAAATTGGCAACCAAGCCCCCGAATTTACCTTGTTTAGCTCGGATTTAAAAGAAGTAAGTTTAAGCGATTACGCAGGTAAAAAAGTAATTATTCACTTTTTTCCGATGGCTTTTACAGGCGTGTGCACCACGCAATTATGCACCATGCGTGATAATTTTGGCTTTTACGAAGGTTTAAATGCCGTAGTATTAGGCATATCGGTTGATTCGCCTTTTACCCTTGCCAAATTTAAAGCCGACAACAATTATCAATTTGATTTACTTTCGGATTTTAACAAAACAGTTTCGCAGTCTTACGGTGCATTTTATGATACCTTTGTATTTAATTTAAAAGGAGTAGCCAAGCGAGCCGCCTTTGTTTTAGATACACAACACAAGGTAATTTATGCCGAAGTATTGGAATCGGCGGGCGATTTACCCGATTTTGCAGCTATTGATGCTTTGATAAAATAGCGATTTTTGCTATTTAAAAGCATATTTATAATATTTTATTAATAAAAATTTGTGGTTGTGTAGTAAAACTGATACTTTTGCACTCTCAATAAAAAACAAATTTATTGGACCTGTGGCTCAACTGGATAGAGCACTTGACTACGGATCAGGAGGTTAGGGGTTCGAATCCCTTCAGGTTCACCATAGTAAATCGAAGCCTTTTTGTATTTTGTACAAAAAGGCTTTTTAAATTTAACCACACACTTATGCTCAATTTAGTTCTTTTTGGCCCTCCAGGGGCAGGTAAAGGTACACAATCACAAAACCTAATAGCTACTTATGGTTTAATACATTTATCTACTGGCGATATTTTAAGAAACGAAATTAGCAATGGAACAGCCCTAGGTATCGAAGCCAAAAAACTAATGGACGAAGGCTTACTAGTACCCGATGCCGTAGTTATAGGCATGATAAGCAATAAGCTAGATGCCAATAAAGATGCTAAAGGCTTTATTTTTGATGGTTTTCCACGTACAGTTGCCCAAGCCGAGGCTCTAGATAATTTACTTGCATCTAAAAACGAAAGTATTTCGGCAATGATAGCCTTAGAAGTAGATAAAATAGAACTTGAAAAAAGATTGCTTTTGCGAGGCAAAGACTCGGGCAGAGTAGATGACCAAAACTCCGAAATTATAAAAAAACGCATCGAAGAATATATAAGCAAAACCGAAGTAGTAGCCAGTTTTTATGCCAGCCAAAATAAATTTTTTAGTGTAAACGGCATAGGTAGTATTGATGCTATTTTTAATGAAATTAATAAAGTAGTAAGCAACTTATCTCCGACTGAAATCGGGGAAAAGTGATGAAGTCTGAATGCAAATTGATAAAGTCAGGGGAAATTGATGTAATCAGAGGTTTTTTTATAAAATCGGAAACAATTTATAAAAGTTTAATAAACATATACACACATAGCAAGCGCACTAGCTACTAACCACTAAAAACTAGCTACTAGGTACTAATTCACTAGCCACTCCCTAATGTCTCAATCAGGTAATTTTGTTGATTATGTAAAAATTTGTTGCCGTTCGGGAAATGGTGGCGCAGGTTCGGCCTATTTACACCGCGATAAAAAAACCAGTATGGGTGGCCCAGCAGGTGGCGATGGTGCCCGTGGTGGGCATATTATTGTAAAAGGTAATGCGCAATTATGGACATTACTACACCTTAAATTTCGCAAACATATTACAGCGGGCAATGGCGGTGCTGGTGGTGCCACCATGAAATCGGGTAAAATGGGTGAAGACCAAATTTTGGAAGTTCCCCTAGGTACTATTTTAAAAAATGCCCAAACAGGCGAAACCGAATTTGAAATCACCCACGATGGCGAAGAAAAAATATTGGTTGATGGTGGCCGAGGAGGCTTGGGAAATTGGCATTTTAAATCAGCAACCAACCAAACGCCTCGCTATGCTCAACCAGGCGAACCTGGTAAAGAAGAATGGAAAATTTTAGAACTTAAAGTACTGGCCGATGTAGGCTTGGTAGGTTTCCCCAATGCAGGAAAATCAACGCTCCTATCAGTAATTACTGCTGCCAAGCCCGAAATAGGCGATTATCCTTTTACCACCATAGTGCCCAACTTGGGTATTGTGGCTTACCGAGGTAATAAATCGTTTGTAATGGCCGATATACCAGGGATTATCGAAGGCGCATCAAAGGGTAAAGGTTTAGGATTTAGATTTTTACGTCATATAGAACGCAATGCCGTTTTACTATTTATGATACCTGCCGATACCACCCGAACCATTAAAGAAGAATACCGTATTTTATTAAACGAATTAGAGGTTTACAACCCCGAATTAGCACAAAAACCTAAAGTACTGGCCATTACCAAGGCCGACTTGCTTGATGCCGAATTACAAAAAGAAATACAGAAAGAATTGCCTGCGGGCTTGCCATCACTGTTTATATCATCAGTAATGCAAAAAGGAATGCAAGAACTAAAAGATTTATTGTGGGGCGGATTCAAGTAATAAATGCAACTTTTCCGTTATTAGTTAATGCATGTGAATATACTTGATTTGGGCTTAAGAAACCAAATCTTTTTCTTGGTCTGTTGTTCAATTTATCTTCAACAATTTTTATTTGTTCGTTTGT
>JAAFJW010000030.1 GCA_013298995.1 Sphingobacteriales bacterium
AACTTTATCAAACTTTACACATAATCATTAACCAAAAAAACGCCACTTATATTTTTTTGAATTATATTTGAAAAAATACACCCATTTTATGGCGAAGTTTTTTTTCGTTATACAGTGCTTTTTTTATGGATAAAAATATAATAAACATAGCCGTAGTAGGTGGTGGCAGTTGGGCAACGGCATTAATTAAAATGCTAAACGATAACCAAACACCCAAAAACATTAGCTGGTGGATGCGCTGCCAAACCACCATCAATCATATCAAAAAATACCACCACAACCCCAATTACCTATCGTCGGTAGAAATTAAAATCAACCAAAAGGCTATTAGCAACCATTTACCATCCGTAATTAAAGCTGCCGATACCGTTTTATTAAACGTACCCGCCGCATTTTTAAAAGATGCCTTAAAAGATATTACGCCCGATGATTTGATAGGTAAAAAAATTGTTTCGGCCATTAAAGGCATAGTACCCACCGAAAACCTAATTATAGCCGATTTTATGCACCAAAAATATGGTATTCCCTTGCATGATATTGCCGTTATTAGTGGCCCCTGCCATGCCGAAGAAGTAGGCCTCGAAAAACTATCATACCTCACCATTGCCTCACTCGATACCCAATTTGCACAAATATTTGCCAACAATATCAACACCCGATACGTTAAAACCACCCTATCCGACGATATTTATGGCACCGAATATGCCGCTGTTTTAAAAAATATTTATGCCGTAGCCAGCGGTATTTGCCATGGCGTAGGCTTTGGTGATAATTTTCAGGCAGTACTTATATCCAATGCCATACGCGAAACCGAACGCTTTTTAAACGCCATACATCCCATTAATCGTGATATAAAAGAATCGGCCTATCTGGGCGATTTGCTGGTAACCGCCTATTCGCAATTTAGCCGCAACCGCACCTTTGGCAATATGATAGGCAAAGGCTATACCGTAAAATCCGCACAGCTAGAAATGAACATGATTGCCGAAGGATATTACGCCGTAAACTCGGTACACCAAATCAATAAAAAACACCAAGTGCACCTGCCCATTGCCCAAGCAGTTTATAGCATATTATACGAAAAAAAATCGCCACAATTGGCCATGCAACACCTAGCCAGCCTACTCTCTTAAATCAAAAAATGCCTTTTTTCGAAAACGATTTTGCCCAATTACATTACTACCAATACGGTTCGGGAGCCAATGTATTAATAGCTTTCCATGGTTTTGGTATGCGTGGAAACCAGTTTAGCCAGCTGCAAGATGCCCTAGGTGGCAAATACACCATTTACAGTTTCGACCTATTTTTCCATGGCCAAACCCAGCTAAAAGACGATACCGTTGATACCATACGCAAAGGGCTAAATCCACACCAAATAGCCAGCACCATTAACGCTTTTTTGGTATCAATAGGCAAAGCAAATGCCTCATTTTCATTACTTTCGTACAGCATAGGCGCCAAGCTAGCCCTGGCACTTTTACAACAAATGCCTGGGCGTATAAAAACAGCCTACTTTATCGCCGCCGATGGTTTCGAAACAAATACAGTTTTAAAAATATGCTCTAGCAAGCACATCAATAATTGGCTGCTTAAACTTGTGTATCACCCCAAAATGCTACATTACATACTCAACCAATTACATAAATACCACTACATTGACGATGCCCTGCACCGCATTTTAACCTTCGAGTTTAGCACCCAAGCCTATAGGATGATATCCTACAAAACCATTACCTACTACTCCCGCCTAAAATTTAATAAGCAACAATTGGCGCAACACATCAATCAAAACCATATCGAAACCCATTTTTTCTTTGGCCAAGCCGATAAACTTTTCCCCGCCAGCATTGCCCATCGCTTTGGCAAGTTGCTACACAAGCCCAATATCCACATATTTAACCAAGGCCACGAGTTAATAAACCACGAACTAAACAACTACTTGAAAACAATTCTCTAATTTTTTTTTGGAAAAGCAAGGCCTGTAATTATCAACTTAGGGCTAGTCTGGCTTTACGCTTTTACGCCACATTTTCCCCCACGCACCATAGCCACAGCGCAATGTGGGGTAACCGCTGCAATCCAGTTTAGGTACGCAGGGCGGTGCTATTTACACACACTTAACCGCCAAAACAATGAGCTACAAGTACCTAAACCCTACTTTTTCTAAGCGCATAAAGGTACAAGCTCTCCACCTTGCTACGGGCCCAAGGCGTTTTACGCAAAAACGTTAAACTCGATTTTATGCTAGGATTGCTAGCAAAGCAGTTAATTTTAATTTCACTAGCCAAATATTCCCAACCCTTTTGTTCTACCAAAAAAGTTAAAATATTTTCCAGCGTAATGTTATGCAAGGGGTTGTTTTTTTGTGTTAGCATTTTTTACTTCGGGCTTCGGGCTTCGGGCAATGGGCAACGGGTTTATTGCTACAAGTATAACCCAATTATACAAATTAAAGCACAGTTTAAAAAAAATCAGCAACGGCTTTGGGGCAATGGGCTTCCAGTTTACGCTTATAAGCAAAGCAAATTTTGTTTTTTATCAAGTTTACTACCCACTACCCACTTACCAAAGTTTTGCGGGATAAACACCGCTGGCTATTAATTTGCTGATGCTGTTTTGCACTATTTCTTTGTCTTCTTTGTAAGTTACGCCAAACCATTTTTCGTCGGTAGGGATTACTTTAAAATTGGCGGTACCTGTTTGGGTAAGATAGTCGGCCACTAAAGGGATAAAAAACTCGGCTTTGGGGTTATGCTCGTTATTGTTTACAAAATCAACAAATAGTTTTTCGGTTACCGCAAATACTGCTGGGGTAAAGCCCCAAAAATTCATAGATACTGGGGTTTCGGGGTTTAAGGGATATTCGGTTCCGTTTTCTTCATACACAATACCATCACCTTTAAAATATACTTGGGTGCGCTCGTTAATAGCGGTTAAATTACCTTGGGTATTGCTGGCACATACACCACGAGATACCGAGCCATTTTCGGATAATGTATTTTTAATTTTATAACCTATCATCGAAAAATTGGTACCGCTAGCTTCGTTATTTAAAAAGTGTACCATTTTTTCAAAAGCCTCAAAACCATAATAATCATCGGCATTTATTACACAAAAGTTTTCGTTGATTTGGTTTTTGGCCGATAACACCGCATGCGCTGTACCCCAAGGTTTTGCCCTTTCTACTTCTTTATCAATACCGTATTTTTTTAAATCAAACGATTGGAAAACGTAATCGGTTGCTACTTTCCCAGCTAGCTTGGGCTCGAATATGCTTTTAAAACTGTCTAAAAATTCTTCACGGATGATGAATGAAATTTTGCCAAACCCAGCCTTAATAGCATCGTGTATAGAGTAATCAATAATGGTTTCGCCATTAGGACCAAAGCCATCTATTTGTTTCATGCTTCCGTATCGGCTGGCCATACCTGCCGCCAAAATTAATAAAGTAGGTTTTCCCATTTTCAAATGTTTTTTTTATATTTTTTTATGTTTTTTCTGACCGTAAAGCTAAAGTTAAATTCAAAATTAAAAAGTTAAAAGTTGCAAAACCTTTTCAGAAAATTCAAAAGTTAAAATTCAAAATTCAAAAACTTTTCAACGGCTATTTTAAGTGGCTAGTAAGCCCGCCGCCCGATAGCCCGAAGCCCGTTGCCCGAAAGCCCGCCGCCCGCCGCCCGCCGCCCGCCGCCCGCATCATTTCCCTTTTACATAAAAATTTAGCCAGTTATTCATCTCCCATAAGGTATGTAAAATAGATTCTTTGGCTTTGTAGCTATGTGTTTCTAAAGGCAACATTACCAACCTAGTGGTTGCACCATTGGCTTTTAAGGCATTGTAAAATCGTTCGCTTTGCATGGGGAAAGTACCTGTATTTTCATCGGCTTGGCCATGTATAAGCAATAAGGGGCTTTTAATTTTGTCGGCGTAAGCAAATGGAGATAATGCGTTATATACTTCGGGGACTTGCCAGTAGGTACGTTCTTCGCCTTGAAACCCGAAAGGCGTAAGGCTACGGTTATAGGCACCACTGCGGGCAATGCCAGCGGTAAACAAAGTGGTGTGTGCCAAAAGATTGGCCGCCATAAATGCCCCGTATGAGTGACCGCCTATGGCAATACGCTTATTGTCGGCTATGCCTAGTTTTACAATGGCATCAATGGCGGCTTCAGCATTTTGGATAAGTTGGGCTATAAAGGTATCGTTAGGTTGGTCGTTACTTTCGCCTACAATAGGCATGGCTACATCGTCCAAAACAGCATAGCCTTGTGTAACCCAAAATATAGGCGAGCTCCAAGGCACTTCGGTAAATTGGTAGGCCGATGTGGTAACTTGCCCTGCGGCATTGGCGGTTTTATATTCGCGTGGATATGCCCACATTAAAACAGGTAGTTTTGCTTTGGGTATATACGTTTTGGGCAAGTATAAAGTAGCCGATAGCGGCAAGCCATCTTTTCGTATATAATTTACTATTTGTTTTTGTACGCCAAATAATTGTGGATAAGGCGGTATAAAATAGGTAAGTTGTTCGGTCTTTTTTTTACGTAATTCTATTTTGTAATAATTGGGATTTTGTGTGGCCGATTCGCGGGTGATGATGGCAAAATCTTGGTTATTAAAATAAATTGGCTTTTCGTAAAATGTTGCTTGCGAGCGCAATAAGGTATCGGTAAGTTTGGTTTTTACATTAAATTTTAATATATAAGGTCGCTTACCTTGTGCCGAGCATCCTTCGGATATTGAAAAAATAGTTAGGTTTTCTTTATCGCTACTGTTTTGGTATTCGGTAAGCAGTACGGGTTTATGGTAGTTGTTATTGGTTTTTATAAATTCGCCAGGGTTGTCATAATTATTTTCGTAATACCTATCCCATAGGTTTACACGGTATAGTGGGTCGCTGGGTTTAATAAATACCCTACGTTCGCCACGGGTTTTAAACCATCGTTCGGTAATAATGGCAATGTTATCATCGCCCCAATCTATTTTATTAAAACGGTAATAACAGGAGGCTAGTTTTTTGGCCAAAGCTAGGTTAACATCCTGTGTAAAAATCATATCGCGTATGGCTGTTCGTTTAGCTGGGTCGCCATCGTCTTGTGCTTCTACCCAATAATAAGTGCTGGGTTTATCGGCTCGCCAGCCAAATTCTCGCTGGCCTGTTACTACGGCATCGTAGCCATTAGGCAAATTATCGGCTAGGGGTATGGTGGCAAGTTTGCGTATAATTTTACCGTATTTATCGGCCAGTTGTATGGTATTGGCAAAATATTGTATGGGTACAAGGTACGAGTAAGGCTTGGCCAAGGTGCTTAATAACACATAATTACCATCGGGCGATAGCTCCAATTGTTTATAAATAGCGGGTGTGCTGTAATTAATTACTTGGCCATTAAGGTAAACGGTTTTTAGTTGTGCTTGTAAGTAATAGTCCAAAAGTTGTTCATCGTAGGTGTTTTTTAGTAAATTTTGGTAGGTTTTGGTGGGTTTTATTTCGCCTAAATTTTGCGCTACTATGGGGCCTGTGGGTATATTTTTTGGGGTGGGAGGTGCGGGTTTATTATCAACCACAAATTTTGCCAATATGCTTTGCCCATCTGCTGCCCATTGGTAGCTAGTTCCATAGCAGGTGTTTAGGTAAAAAGTGCTTAATTTTTTACAGCTATAATTAAGGGTTGATGCCATCCAAAGTTCAACCCCGGCAGGTGTGGTATTTGTAAATGCAAATTGTGTATTATCGGGCGAAAACGTTACTTCGGCAATTTGTGCATCAGGTGGAAGTCCGATAAATGTTTTTGCCTCTTTACCATCGCTAGGTTTAAGGGAAATAGAGGTATAAGTAGGCGCATTGCTTAGTGAGTTGTTTTGTGGGTTAATACACAAGCCTGCCAGTTTTAGCTCGGGCTTGGCCAGTTCGGCTATTGTTGGGTAGGCTTGTTTTTCTAACACTAGCAAAAACGAGCCATCAGGGCTTATGATTACCTTACGGTTGATGGCATTGTTTATTATATCGGCTATATCCGAAGGTGGTTTTTGGTAGCCTAATGCCTCCTGTTGTGCTTTGCTAGAGGTTATATTCGCTAAAAATATAGCGCAACATAATAGCCCGCTTAATGTAGGTTTTATCAACTTTTGCATGTGTTATTTAAAAAATTTGGAGTGTTTGGTACATCTAAAGCAGTGTTTTTTTTAACTAGCTATTAATGAAAGTTTTACGATTTTAAGAGCGTTAACGATGGTAGCGGCCTGCCTGCGCAGGCAGGCATCCTTTTTATCAATTGCGGTTGGCTTAAGCCAACCGCAATTGATAAAAAGATACAGCGGACAGCGTGTTAAAACGCCCAAATAATAGTTAAACATTTATTTGCTCCGAAGTGCTATTTACTTGATGTACCTAAAATCTTGGTCTTTTTTGATATTAAGTAAGGCATTGTAAATTAAACTTATAACGTTATCTACATCTTCTTTATGCACCATTTCAACGGTGGTGTGCATGTAGCGCAATGGCAAAGATATTAAGGCCGATATTACACCTTCGTTGGAGTAAGCAAAGGCATCGGTATCGGTACCAGTAGAGCGTGATGAGGCTTGCCGCTGAAAAGGTATTTTACATTTTTGGGCTACATCAATCAAAAATTTATTAAGGTTTACATGTACGGCTGGCGCATACGAAACTACTGGGCCTTTACCGCAGGCCATTTCGCCTTGGGTAATTTTGCTTATCATGGGCGTGGTGGTATCGTGGGTAACGTCGGTAATAATAGCTACATTGGGTTTAATGCGGTGGGCAATCATTTCGGCACCTCGCAGGCCTATTTCTTCCTGTACCGAGTTTACAATATATAAGCCAAAAGGCAGTTTTACTTTGTTTTCTTTTAATAGTCGGGCTACTTCGGCAATCATAAAACCGCCGGCTCGGTTATCCAACGCTCGGCCTACATAATAGCGGTTGTTTAAAACCATAAATTCATCTTCGTAGGTAATTACGCAACCTACGTGTATGCCTAGTTTTTCTACTTCTTCTTTGGTGGTGCAGCCACAATCTAAACAAATGTTTTTAAGGGTTGGGGCTTCCTCCTTTTCGCCTGCGCCACGGGTATGTATGGCTGGCCAGCCAAATACGGCTTTTACCATCCCTTTATCGGTATGTATGTTTACTCTTTTGGATGGGGCTATTTGATGGTCGGAGCCGCCGTTGCGAATTACATAAATTAAACCGTCGGTGGTAATGTAGTTTACAAACCACGAAATTTCGTCGGCATGGGCTTCAATTACTACTTTATACTTGGCCTCGGGGTTAATAATGCCTACCGCTGTGCCATAATTATCTACAAAAGATTCGTCAATATAAGGTTTTAAGTAATCTAACCAAAGTTGTTGTGCTTGCCACTCGAAGCCTGTGGGCGATGGCTGGTTGATATACGTTTCAAAAAATGCCAACGATTTTTTGGTTACTACTGGGGTGTGTTTTTTTTCTTCTTTCTTTTTTGCCATTTTTTTGGGTCTTTGGGCTGCGGGCTTCCAGCTACGGGCTTGTTATTGTGGCCCCTGTTGCATTGAAGCTACTTTCCTAGTTTAACATTATTTTATTTGAGCTAATATGTGCGTGTAAATTTATAATTATTCGAATACAATGGTTTTATTATCATACACAAAAACCCTATCGCTAAAAAGGTTTTGCAAGGCCTTTATCAATACGGCTGTTTCTATTTCTTTACCTGTGCGCACCATATCGGTGGGCTGGTAGGTATGGTTTACAGGCATGGTTTGCTGGGCTATAATGGGGCCTTCGTCTAGGTCGTTGGTTACAAAATGTGCCGTGGCACCTATCAATTTTACCCCCCGCTGGTGTGCTTGCCTGTAGGGGCTTGCACCTATAAATGCAGGTAAAAACGAGTGGTGTATGTTTACGATTTTGTGGGTAAAGCTGGCTACAAAACTGGGCGAAAGTATGCGCATAAATTTTGCTAGTACAATAAAATCAAAGTTATAGGTATTAATTACACTCAAAATTTGAGTTTCAAAGTTTTGCTTATCAATCCCACTATGATTAATAAAATGAAAAGGGATGTCAAATTTTGCACAAATTTCTTGTAACACAGGATGGTTACCTATTACGCATTGTACCTGTGCGCCTAGGGTTTTAAAATGGTTGCGTATTAATATATCGCTTAGGCAGTGGTATTCTTTACTTACCAGTACAATAATATTTTTTTGCGTTTCGGAGTTTATTTTAATGGTAGCTTCGGTAGGTAATATTTGCTGTAAAACAGGGTATAGCTCTATGCTTTGCTCGCTATGGTTTACTTCTAAACGGGCAAAAAAATTATTGTTTACCGTATCTACATACTCTCGCATCGAAACTATATTTACATTACGAGCGGCCAATACTTGGGCTATTTGCGCCACAAGGCCTACTCTATCTTTGCATTGTATGGTAATAATCATGCGGTGTAAGGTGTGCTAATGTGTAATTTTTCAAACTTAGTAAATTATAGGTAAATTGGGTTATTGTATGTTTTATTTGCGTACATATATTAAACTGAATTATTGAATCGGAATGTAAGCATCTATAATAATATACCATTTCATATCGGCTTGTATTTGCCATATTCGGATGTAGCTGTATGCTTTTTTTTCGTTGTTTATAGTTAGGATTGCCTGGCCGTAGGTATAAGCCAAATCGCCACTGTACGCCCTATTGGTATTTAATGGTTCGGATAGGATGTTGATGTTTTGTGCATTTAAAAAAGGTATCACCTCATCTACACCTTCCAACGGTGCATAATGGGCCAGTAACAGTTTAACATTGGTGCTGTAATATTCTAAAAAACTTTTGTTTCCTAAATAACCCAGCGATTTGCCCAGCAGTTCATCGGTACTAAAAACAATATCTTTTCGCATTTGTATTTTTTTTGGGCCTAGCAAGCGTGAGTATTGCTGGTTGGCAGGCAAGCGCAATTGTGTAGGTGCAAGTGGCTGTAATGTGGGCGAAGGTATATCGGCATGTAGTATTAGCTTCCATGTATTTTGTGGGTTACTACGCCACACAGCAATATAATTACCATAGTAAAGGTCGGCATTTAGTTTTCGCGAGTCGGTGTATGGTCCTGTGGTAATGCCAAAATCGCCACTTTTGGCTATATAGGCAACGGCTGGATGTAGGTTGTAAATATTAGAATCGAGTGGCGAATTAGCATAATACGATTTTAAATCAATAGGGCTAGGTTTAAATGTGGTTGCCGAAACATCGCTTAATTTAACAAAGCCTTTATTTATCCCTTTAAGGAAAATAGTTTTTTGTAAACGTTTATCAGCTTTTATTAACGAGGCTATGGTGTGCTTATTTTTTTGGCTGTGGGCCGATAAAAAGCAACACAAAAACAATAGGCTACAAAGCCCATACTTATACATTATGGTAAAAGTGGTAAAAACGGAATGCTTCATTTGGGTTTGTTACATTATTTTTTTGACCAAATAGCACCTTCCTTGCTATCCTTTATTTCGAAACCAAGCTGTTGCAAGCCATCCCTAATTTTATCGGAGGTAGCAAAGTTTTTGTTTTGCTTGGCATCGTTGCGTAATTGTATAATAAAATCCATTAGCAAGGCGGTATCGTTACCCTCATTTTTGCTTATTGCTATGCCCAGTACATCTACCAAAAATAGGGTAAAAGTTTGGCTAAGAAGTGCTAAATTTTGTGTATCAATGCTTAAATGCCCATCGTATATTGAATTGATAATACGAACGCCCTCAAATAATTCGGCAATAAGTACGGGCGAATTAAAATCATCATTCATAGCGGCAAAGCATTGGCTACGCCATTTATCTATTGCTACATCGCATGTATTGGAAGCCATAATTTTGGGCAATAAATCTAGGGCGGCTATCATTTTTTTAAAGCCTTTTTCGCTGGCATTTAAGGCATCGTTGCTAAAATCGAGGGTGCTGCGGTAATGTGCTTGGTACATAAAAAACTTTACCACCATGGGGCTATAGCCTTTTTGCAGCAAAGCATGTTGGCCACTAAAAAGTTCGTGTGGCAGGAAACTATTGCCCAATGATTTCGACATTTTTTGCCCATTTACGGTAAGCATATTGGTATGTACCCAATAGTTTACGGGGTTTTTGCCACAGGAAGCCATGTTTTGGGCTATTTCGTTGGTATGGTGTGTGGGTGCTAAATCCATGCCACCACCATGTATATCAAAATGCTGGCCAAGGTATTTATTGCTCATGGCCGAGCATTCGAGGTGCCAGCCTGGGAAACCCATTCCCCAGGGCGAAGGCCACTGCATAAGGTGCTCGGGCTTGGCTTTTATCCAAAGGGCAAAATCTAGCTTGCCTCGTTTTTCGTTTTGCCCGCCTAGTTCGCGGGTATTGGCCAGCATATCGTCCAGCTTGCGGTTGTTTAATATGCCATAATCTTGCGTAAGCGTATATTTATCTACATCAAAATATACCGAGCCATTTACTTCGTAGGCCGAGCCGTTTTGTAATATGGTTTTCACCAGTTCTATTTGTTCGATAATATGGCCTGTGGCTGTGGGCTCTATACTGGGTGGCAGGGCATTAAATTGTTGTAACACGTTATGGAAATCGTTGGTATAGGTTTGCACTATTTCCATAGGTTCCACTTTGGCAAGTAAGGCCTTTTTTGATATTTTATCTTCGCCTTCATCGCCATCGCCTTCGAGGTGGCCAGCATCGGTAATGTTACGCACATACCTTACTTTGTAACCCAGCACTTGCAGGTAGCGGTATATTAAATCGAAAGCTAAAAAGGTGCGGCAATTGCCCAAGTGTACATCGCTATATACGGTAGGGCCACACACGTACATGCCCACATAAGGCGGGTTAATGGCTTTAAATAGTTCTTTTTTTTTGCTTAAAGTGTTGTATATAAAAAGGTTTTGTTGCATTTTTTATTTAATCTAGCGTATTATTTAGGCTTACATTGCACCTTACGGGATAATGGTCCGAGTAATTTTTTTTGATGATTTTATAGCCTGTAAAATCAAACTGGGTTGATGCTAATATATAATCTATCTGAAAATTTGGGAAATTGCCATTATAGGTAATGGCCATGCCGCTACCTTTTTGTTCAAACCCGTTTTTTAATCCCTGTGTCATTTGGGCTAGGGTATATGAGCATGGTGTATCGTTAAAATCGCCCATAACTATAAAAGGAATTTTACATAAGGCGATATGCGCTTTAATTTCGCTTACTTGCTTGCTACGTTTTACAAACGCTATTTTAAGGCGTTTTACAATGCGCTTGGTTGATTTTACATCGCTTTTGGTATCTAAATCTTTTTTAACTTCATCAATAAACTCATAATCTTCGGGCTGAAACCTAATGGATGCCAAGTGCACCACATATACCCTAAATAGGGAACTATTTTTTTTAACATCAACCCACTCGCAACGGTTGCCACTTTGGGCATCTTCAAATATAATAGTACCTGTATTCATAATCGGATATTTACTAAAAATGGCTACACCATTGGCCTCAAAATCGTTACTTAAAGCTGGCTTAAAATAGTAGTGTTTTGTTTTTAGGATTTTTAATATCGAATCTTTAGCATCAAAAATACCCTTACTGCGGGTATAAAACTCTTGTATGCCCAATACATCGGGCTGCTCGGTGCGTATTAAATTAAAAATATTGGTTTTTATGTTTTCCCGTGTTGTAGTTGTATGGTTTTGGAATGCGCCTATATTATAAGTCATTAATTTTATGCTACTGCTATCGGTATTTAAGGCTATATCATTTTGGGAGTTATAATTTAGGGTACGTTTTAAGGGATAATATCCCACCAAAATAGAAATTAAAGAAAGTAAAAAGTAGCCTCGTTTTCTAAAAAGCCAAACCAACACGCATAGTATATTTATAGCCAGTACAAATGGGTAGGCCAACCCAAAATACGAGATATACCAAAAACTAGCTGGGTTAATAATGGTGGCACTATAACATAAAAAAATTAATGCTATGGTAATCCAATTTAAGGTTAAAAGAAAACGGGTAAAAGGGGTATTTTTATTTTTCTTCATTGGAGGTGCTTGCACTAAACAAAATTTCTTTTTCGTAAGCGGATAGTTTATCATAACCTGTTTGCGAAATTTTATCTAAAATAGCATCAATTTCGGATTGGTTGGGTTTATAATTTTTTTTTACAGAGGCGTGATGGTTTTTTGAAACCACTTTTAGCTTAGGCTTGGGTTTAAAAAATTGTGAAAAAGGTGCGCTCCAATCGTTCCCATTTTGTAATGATTTTATAAAGGTATAGCCAAATATTGCCCCACCCAAATGCGCAAGATTGCCTCCTGCATTAGGCCCTGCTAGGCTTAAAAAATCGAAAATAACGTAAAAAACAGCAATCCATTTCAGTTTTACAGGGCCAATAAATAATAAGGAAATGGTATAACTGGGCAATTGTGTAGCCGTAGCCACCACAATTGCCATTACCGATGCCGATGCACCAAGGGCGTAGCTAAAAGCAACATTATCTTTAAATGCAGGGAATAAATTATAGCTTAAAATAAATAACAATGCGCCTGCCAAGCCACCCGCTAGATATACAAAAGTGAGCCTTTTTTTATTTAGATATTCTTGAAAAATACCGCCCAACCAGTACAACCACAGCATATTAAACAGCAAGTGCATAAACCCACTGTGCATAAACATGTAGGTAAAAAGGCTCCAAGGTTGTTTTAATAATGTAGGCAAATAAGCGGGTACCGATAGCTGGTTATTTATACTATTGGCAATACTGGTTTGCTTGGTAAATAGGTATTGTATTACAAAAACTACTTGTATGGCCAAAAAAACAATAACGTTTAAGGCTATAAATACATTTACCCTATTGCCCGAGTTAAATGCTTTATATTTTAAGTCGTTAAAAAAATTCATATTGGCTAATTTACTATAAATAACTAAAAATAATTATCGGGGCGTTTAATTTTCCAAATTTTTATCAATAAAAAACCAATAATCATCCCGCCAAGGTGTGCAAAGTGTGCCACATTATCGCCTGGGTTATTGGCAAAACCGTTATACAACTCAAATGCACCGTATAAAATCACAAAATACTTGGCCTTTATAGGAAAAAAGAAGTAAACGTATATCATTACATTAGGAAACAGCATACCAAAGGCTAGTAAAATCCCAAATACAGCACCCGATGCGCCTATGGTGGGCGAATTTAAGTCGGCTTGGTACAGCTCATTGGCCATAGAAATGGAGCTGTTTTTAGCTTCGATACTATTGGGGTTAGCTTCCCAAAACGATAATGTGTTTAAAAAATCGGGCTGATATGCGGCTGTTACTTCTTGGTTTATATAGTCTTCGAAATGTGCAATACTGGGTGCATTAATAAAGGTATTAAGGTTTTGTGCCGTTTTATTTAACTCAACAGTGCGTATGCCTAAGTGAAAAATTGCTGCGCCTACGCCTGTAAGTATGTAGTAATTTAAAAAACGTTTGCTGCCCCACAGGTTTTCGAGGGCTGCGCCAAACATCCACAAGGCCAGCATATTGCCAAAAATATGCCATATATCGCCATGCATAAATAGGTGGGTAATAAGTTGCCATATCCCAAACCTATCGGAACCAAAAGCGTATAATGCCAGGTATTGGTTTAAATCAATACCCATGCTGCTTTTTAAAACAAAAGTTGCCAAAAACAATATCCCATTAATAATTAATAGGTTTTTTACTACTGGCGGGAAAACGGTGTTGGAAAGTGGTCTAAAATTGTTCATCATATTAAAAAAATTATTTGCCAAATTTTTCGGCCAATTCGCTTAGGCTAAAAGTAAGCACAATTTGCTTGCCAGCAATAGAAGCATTGGGCATGGTGCAGGCAAATAGCTGGTCGATTATATTGTTCATTTCTTCGGTATTTAGTTTTGTGCCTACTTTTATAGCGGCATTTTTGGCTAGTGTGCGGGCTACATTATCTCGTTTATTAAGTTTTAAATTACTTACATTATTTTTATAATCTTCCAGTAATTGCTCCAGTATGGTTTCCAAGTTATTGTTTTCGGCAATATCGGCAGGTACACCTTCTACAATTAGCGTATTTTTGCCAAAGCTACGAATTTGAAACCCGAGGGCTAAAAAATCGGGAAGTAAATCGCTTAAAAGTTCAAAATCGGCAGCATTAAAAGTTACCGATTGCGGAAAAAGCATTTGCTGGCTTAGGCCTTTATGGCTATCAAGCTGGTTTAAAAAACGTTCGTATAATATACGTTCGTGTGCCGCCTGTTGGTCTATCAGCATAAAGCCCGATTTTATTTGCGCTATTATGTAGCGGTTATGTAACTGAAAAACCCGCCTATCGTTTTTAGCTTCGGCCAAAGCTGGGTTTTCGAAATTATTTTCCACAGGTTTATCTAAACCCAAATTTCCCTGCGTAACTAGGCTTTCTTTATTTATTTGATAAAGGGTTTCCCAATTACTTGGGATGCCTTGCTTGGTATCCATATTGCGATAGGGCGAGCTTTCTTTTTCCGATTTTTTTTCGCTACTAAAAGGGTTAAAATCGGCATTGAAACTTATCGAAGGTGGTTTTATATCGCTTAATGGTTGGCGGGTAATCATCCGTTCGAAACCTGTTTCTTGCTCAAAATCTAAACTTGGTGTAAGGTTATACAGCCCTAGCGAGCGTTTTACAGCCGCCCTTATTACGGCGTAAATTGTTTTTTCGTCTTCGTATTTTATTTCGGTTTTGGTGGGATGTACGTTAATATCAATTTTGGCAGGGTCAATCTCGATAAACAATACATACAAAGGGAAAGTATCGGGTGGCAATAAATTATGATAAGCCATTACCACAGCATGGTTAAGGTAACCATCTTTTACAAAGCGGTTGTTTACAAAAAAAAACTGGTCGCCACGGGTACGCTTGGCAAAACTGGGTTTACCTATAAATCCTTTTACTTTTATTACGCTGGTTTCCTCGTCCATAGGTACCAGTTTTTCGTTATAATTATTGCCTAGTAGGTGTAAAATGCGTTGTTTTAATTGCGTTTGAGGTAAGTGAAAAACCTCTTGCCCATCGTGGTGTAGCGTAAAATGAATGCTAGGGTGCGCTAGTGCTACCCGTGTAAACTCATCCACAATATAGCGCATTTCGGATGGGTTGCTTTTTAAAAAGTTTCGCCTTGCGGGGATGTTATAAAACAGGTTTTTTACGCTAATGCTTGTACCTGCGGGGCAGGTGCAGGCTTGCTGGCTTAGCACAGTTGAGCCTTCTACCAGTATGCTGGTACCCAATTCGTCATCATGCTTACGGGTTTTAATTTCCATTTGTGCAATGGCGGCAATGCTGGCCATGGCCTCGCCCCTAAAACCCATGGTGCGTATGGCAAATAAATCTTCGGCTTTGGTTATTTTAGAGGTAGCATGCCTTTCGAGGCTTAGGCGGGCATCGGTAACACTCATGCCACAGCCATTATCAATTACTTGGATAAGGGCTTTACCAGCTTCTTTTATAATTAGTTGTATTTTATCGGCACCTGCATCAATGGCGTTTTCTATTAGTTCTTTTACTGCCGATGCTGGCCTTTGTACTACCTCGCCTGCTGCAATTTGGTTGGCTACGGCATCGGGTAAAAGTTTAATGATATCTGGCAAAATTATTTTTTTTTGTTAGGGTAAACGCTTTCAAAAGCAATTAATAAAATGCAAATTTAATTTATATCGCCTGATAATTGTATTTTGTAGGTAATAAAAATTGGGTTTTATTAAGGCATCATATATGGATTAAGTATGTGCTTAAATTTTAATGAAACAAGCCTAAGTTTTTTACAAATAAAAATCTAAAGCCTAAATCAATTCATCACAAAAAATAAAAAGATAATAGTTAATGTATTTCTTATTGCTTTTTTATTACGCTGTAATTTGGCCTAAACCAATACTTTTTTGAACGCATAAAAGCTGTTAAAATATGGCTGCCTGCTGTTTCTAAAAAGGTATCGTACGAGGCAAAATATCAATAAAAATAAAAAATATTTTGTCATTTTTGTTAAAAAAACTATTTTGTGGCTATTACATCTATAAAAGAAAATAAATTATTGATATGAAGAAAAAATGCTTACTCATATTTTTTTTTAATACTATTATATTCACAAGTTACACCTATTGCCAAACCTATGTAAAAGGTACGGTTGTAGATATTTATAATAACCCAATAGCAGATGCCAATGTAAGTTTTGTTGCCGAAAAAATAGAAACAAAAACAGATAGCACTGGTAATTTTATTTTAAAATCAAACCAAACACGCAATAAAATAACTGTAAGTTTTATTGGTTACCAAAAAAAAATAATATCGCTAAAGCGTGATACTACCTTAAACCTATTAGTTTTATTAGCCCAAAATACTACTTCACTAGCCGAAATTATGGTGCTAAGTGGCAAAAAAAAACGTACAAATAAAAAACAAAATCCAGCTTACAAAATTTTAGAAAACGTTTGGAAAAACAAAAAAAGAAACGGTTTAAATTTAGTAAAGTGCTACGAGTATAAAAAATACTCATCAACTGAGTTTGGTTTTGATAACCTAGATACTGTTTACTTAAAAAAAGCACTAGGTAAAAACTTTGATAGCGTAGCAAACAAAATAAATACCAATAAGCAAAATCATAAATTTTTTGTACCAGTAGAGTTATTAGAAAAAAGCGAGAAAATTTATGGCAACAATATTTTTCATAAAGAAAGAAAAGATACCGAGGGCGAACGAGACCTTGGCATAAAACAAGAAGGTAAAATATTAGACAAAATTGCTAACACTTTTAAAGAAATAGATATTTATAAAAATGATATAGAAATTTTGGGTAAAACATTTGTTAGCCCAATAGCTAACGAAGGGTTTGGTACCTACGATTATACCTTAACCGATAGCACAATAAAAGATAATAAAAAGTATTACACCATTGATTTTTACCCACGCCAAACACGAGATTTTGCTTTTTACGGGAGCTTTACCGTGGCAAATACAAATTTTGCCGTTGTAGAAATTGAAATGCGAACGCCAAAAAAAATGAATTTGAATTTTGTAAAAAACTTTGAATTTAAAAAATGGTTTATAGTTACGCAAGATAGTATTTACCTGCCCAGCAGAAACCAATACCACGGTTATTTTTCGTTATTAACAAAAAACGAAGACGAAAAAGGAATTTACGTAATTAAAAATGAGGTTTTTAACGATTATTTATTTGATAAAACCCATAAGCCTAATTTTTACGATTCGGTTATTGTGCATACTAGTGCCCACCAGTTTGATAAAGACCCACAATATTGGCTAAAACTAGAAGATAAAGAAACCATAACAACCAATACTGTAATAAATACAATACAAAAGAGCAGTAAAATAAAAAATATTAGTGGGTTTATTTATACTATTTCTGATGGTTATGTAAACCTTGGCAATGGTTTACAATGGGGTAATATTTGGAGTACCGCAGCCCGTAACGATGTAGAAGGTTTAAGGCTACGCTTTGGTTTAAGAACTTTTAAAACCAGCAACGATAGGCTTAGGTTAGAAACCTATGCCGCTTACGGTTTGTTAGATAAAAAAGCAAAGTTTGGATTTGAGGCAAGGTATTTATTAGCCAATAACCCACGTATTATATTAAGCGCAGCCTATTTAAAGGATAACGAACAAATGGGATTAACACAATTTAATGGCATTAGCTTAATACCAGATGCCTCCAGAAGCCCAAAAGCACTTTTTAATAGAGGAAGAAATTATTTAATATCGTTAAGCGAGAAAAAAATGTTGCGTTTTGATTTCGAGCCAATAAAAAATTTACATCTAGGTGTAACCGCATCGCATAATGTTATGGAATCGGCAGCGCCGTTACGTTTTTCACAAGCCCACTTCGATAAAAAATTAAGAAAAGTAGAATCAACAGTAACTGATTTTACTACCGATATTTATTTAACCTACACGCCAACAAGAGAAATATCGGGCTTTGGGGTTGACCAAAAAATAGGCTATACCCTACATCCTACTTTAAGAATAAACTTTAAAAAAGGATTTAAAAATGTTTTAGGAAGTAATTTTAACTATAACCGCATACAAGCACAATACAATAAACCCATAATTTTAGGAAAATTTGGAATTTTAGATGCAACCCTAGGTACTGGCAAAACTTTTGAACCTTTGCCTCTTGCACTTTTAACGGCAGTATCATCAAACCAAACTTATTTTTTATTGCCCAATACTTTTGCCTTGCTAGATTATTACGATTTTGTTGCCGATACTTATTTCGAAGGCCATTTTGAACACCATCTAAACGGTTTTTTGCTAAACCGAATACCCATTATAAAAAAACTTAATCTAAGAAGTTTATTAACCTTTAGGGGAGTTTACGGCACCATATCAGATGGAAGTAAAGAAATTAACCGCTCGTCTATAATTTATGTTGCACCTACAAAACCCTATTTTGAGTATGGCTTTGGATTTGAAAACATTGGTTACGGCAATATTAGGCCATTAAGAATTGATTTTATTACCCGAAGTGATTTTACAAATTTTAACGGCCCTAAAAACCCAAAATATGGCCTAAGGTTAAGTATTAGGGCAAATTTTTAAAATTAATATTATACAGTATATTAATTTAAAAATTATAAAAATTTGTAAAGCACTTCAACCCACCATCAAAATACCATTATTAAATGCTAAAACCTATCCCCAACACCCTCATCGCTTTTTTAATAGCCGTTTTTAATACCGCTTGCGGGCAAGCTCAATATCCCAATAATAACAAAATTAGCTTAGCCAATTTTAATGCAGCAGCCCAAGCTACCGTAGTTTTAAATAACCAGCATCAAATTATCCCACTAAAAAACCTCGAAAACGCAACGCTAGTAAGCATACATTTTGGCAATAAAAATGCCAGCGTTTTTGATAGTATATTAAATAAATATGCCCATATACAGCGCATAAACGGCAATCAATACCTCAAAAATAAATTTGTAAACAGTATCGAAAACGCAATCGTAACTTACAATACTGTAATTGTTTCGCTCGATAATGCTTCGGTTTTAAACGATGAAACATTAAACTTTATCACATCGCTCGATAAGCGAAAACAACTTATTATTACCCTTAGCGGGGATGAAAAAAACCTAGCCCTTTTAGATAATTTTAATTCACCTATTATTTTTTGTAGCCTTGTTACACCCGAAAGTGCTTCGTTTACAGCACAGTTAATTTTTGGAGGTGTAAGCTGCAAAAACCAATTGGCTAGTAATGTTTCTTCAAAATTTATTAAAGGTATGGGTGCCGATATTCAAAAATGCAGATTTAACTTTACCCTACCCGAAGATGAAAACATAAACGCCACAGATTTAAACCCCATTGATACCATTGTAGCCCAAGCTATAAAAGCCAAAGCCACCCCTGGAGCCGTGGTATTTGTAGCCAAAAACGGCAAAGTGATTTTTAATAAAGCCTACGGCTACCACACCTACCAAAACCAAACAGCCGAAAACGTAGCCGATATTTTCGATCTGGCATCGGTAAGTAAACTGGCTACCACAGCCGCCGCCATGCGCCTTTACGAAACTGGGAAACTAAATTTAGATACCGTAATAAGTGCTTACCTGCCCGAAACCATCAATACCAATAAACAAAATATAAAAGTACGCGAGCTACTGTTACACCAAGCTGGACTAGTGCCGTTTATCCCTTTTTACGAACGCCTAAAAATTGGCGATTACTCACGCAAGCCCTCCAACTATTTTTCGGTACAGGTAGCCGATAGCTTTTATATAGCCAATGATTATTTTAAAAAAACCATGTGGCCTATAATGCTTAATAGCCCTTTAAAAAACCGAGGAACTTACCTTTACAGTGATTTAAGCATGTATTTTATGAAGCAAATAATCGAAAATATATGCCAGCAAGCACTCGAAGATTATTTACAAACCCAATTTTTTAAACCCTTGGGCATGTACAGCACAGGCTACCACCCACGCCAGCAATTTGATAAAAGCAGCATTATACCTACCGAACAAGATACCTATTTTCGTAAAACCTTGTTATGGGGCTTTGTACACGACCAAGGTGCGGCCATGGTAGGCGGTGTAGCAGGGCATGCAGGCCTGTTTTCTAACGCTGCCGATTTAGCTATTTTATTTCAAATGATGCTAAACGGTGGCAGCTACGGCGGCAAGCAATATTTAAAGCCCGAAACCATTGCACTTTTTACCAGCAAGCAATCGGCAGTAAGCAGGCGAGGTTTAGGTTTTGATAGGTGGGACTCCAATCCTGCCAAAGAATACCCATCCAAATATGCCAGCAAACACACCTTTGGTCACACAGGCTACACGGGTACATGTGTATGGGTAGATGCCGAGCAAAACCTAGTTTACATATTTTTATCGAACCGGGTACACCCCAAAGTAACCAATAAATTATCCGATTTAATGACCAGAACCCGAATTTTAGACCATATTTATAAAACAATTTACAAATCGAACTAATTTTTGATTAATTATTACACCTAATTATTACTACCTTTAGGGCTTTACACATTAATACATAAATGATGAATAAACTATTACTTATTATTGCTTACGCTTCGGTTTTTTGCCTAGCCTGCTCGCCCAAAACAAGCCCTTCGTCCAGTACCAAAATAGATGCTTTAACGGTTGAAGGTAGGATTTTAGAAAAAAACACAAAAATTAATACCCTAAATTTAGATGTAGAAAAACTACGTTTAGAAATGGTTGCGCTTACCCGCGATATTAAAAACGCAACGGATGATGCCGACAAATCGGCCACAAAAGCCAGCGAAGCAACAGCCGATATGAAAAATAAAATTGGCGATTTGGGCAAAGCTGCCACCGCCGATATTACCGCCGAAGCAGCCGCCAAAGATGCCCGAAAAGTATATAAACTAAACAATAAGCTATCTAAAATGAAAGACGATGAACAAGATATCATCAAACAAATAGCAAATTTAACCAAAGAAGTAGAGGTATTAAAAGCCGAAAACCCCAATATCGCTAAACCGTAAATGGGGCGTAGGTTTGTATAATTTAAACTGCATGCTTAAAACATGCAGTTTTTTTGTTTAAATAAAACAATTAAAGAAGTTGTTTTTTATACAATTAATATAAATAAGATACTATGAAAATCGGGATTGTGTGCTACCCTACATTTGGCGGCAGTGGCGTTGTAGCTACCGAACTAGGCAAAGCGCTTGCCGATAACGGCCATCAAGTACATTTTATAACTTACAGCCAGCCCGCTAGGTTAGATTTTTTTTCGGAAAACTTGTTTTACCACGAAGTAGCGGTATCTAATTACCCCTTATTTGAGTATGCCCCCTACGAGGTAGCCTTATCCAGCAAAATGGTGGATGTGGTACGGTTCGAAAAATTAGATATTTTACATGTACACTACGCCATACCACATGCCTCGGCCGCATTTATGGCCAAGCAAATATTGGCCACTTTTGGTATCAATATACCTGTGGTAACCACTTTACACGGTACTGATATTACCTTGGTAGGGCGTGATGTTACCTATAAGCCTGTTGTTACATTTTCGATAAACCAATCGGATGGGGTTACCGCCGTATCCGAAGATTTAAAAAAAGCCACTTATAACCATTTCGATATTGTAAAAGATATTAGGGTAATTCCTAATTTTATTGATTTAAACCGATTTAGGCTAAACCCCAAAGACCATTTTAAAAAAGCCATTGCCCCCATGGGCGAGCGCATATTGGTACATACATCTAACTTTAGGAAAGTAAAACGTACCAAAGATGTGGTACTTATTTTTAAAAAAATTATCGAAAAAATACCTGCAAAACTATTGATGGTAGGCGATGGGCCCGAGCGGGTACATTGCGAGCAGCTATGCCGAGATTTGGGTATTTGCGAGCACATCCGTTTTTTGGGCAAGCAAGATGCTGTTGAAGAAATATTATCTGTTTCGGATTTGTTTATGATGCCCTCCGAATCCGAAAGTTTTGGCTTAGCGGCATTGGAGGCCATGGCCTGCAAGGTTCCCGTAATATCATCAAACACGGGTGGCCTGCCCGAACTAAATGTAAACGGCATTACAGGTTTTATGAGCAATGTAGGCGATATTGATGCCATGGCAAACAACGCCATTTATATTTTAGAAAACGATAATCGCCTGCATCAGTTTAAAGAAAACGCACTTAACCGAGCCAAAGAATTTGATTTAAGCCTCATACTTCCGTATTATGTAAATTATTATGAGGAGGTGATTGCTGGAAGTGGCGGGTAGGTTGTGTTTATTTAAAAACTATATTTGCTAAAATAGCCCCGAAGGGGCGTTATATACCTACAAAGGGTTTAATTCTTGAAACCATCATTTTTTTTATTTTTGTTTTATTATGCAATTACAATTAGATATAGGATTTGACCAATTGGTACAATTAGTTAAAAAAATGCCCTACAAACAATGGGCTGAACTTAAACAGGAAGTCGAAAAAAAGCAGATAGTTGACAATTCAATCAATGAATTGGAAACATTTTTATTGAAAGCACCCACTTTTTCTGAAAAACAGTTTAGCGAAATTATAAATGCTAGAAAAGAAATTAATCAATGGAGAACAAAGCAATCTTAGTTGATACGTCAATTCTTATTGACTTATTTCGAAAAACAGATAAGTCAAATGCGAAAATAATTTCACTGGTAAAACAAGGTTATCAAAGGGTGTAGCCCTTTGCCATAAAAAAATATGAAAATTCAAGATATAACCTCATTACTTACACAATACGCCCCAACAGCTTACCAAGAAAGCTACGATAATGCAGGCTTAATTGTGGGTAATGCCCAAGCCGAAATAAGCCAAGCCTTGGTATGTTTAGATTGTACCGAAGCCATTATAGACGAAGCCATTAAATACAATTGCAACTTAATTATAGCCCATCATCCCATTGTATTTAAAGGCTTAAAAACCTTTACAGGCAAAACTTATGTGGAGCGGGTAATTATAAAAGCCATACAAAACAATATTGCTATTTACGCCATACACACCAATTTAGATAATGTGATAGATGGCGTAAACGGTAAAATCGCACAAAAACTAGGCTTACTAAACTGTAAAATTTTAGCTCCTAAAACAGGCATCCTAAACAAGCTAATTACCTTTACACCATTGGCTTATGCCGATAAAGTAAGGCAAGCCCTTTTTGCGGCTGGGGCTGGCAACATAGGTAATTATAGCGAAGCAAGTTTTAATAGCACAGGTACAGGCACATTTAAAGGCAATAACGCTTCGCAAGCCTTTGTAGGCGAAAAAAACATACAACACCAAGAAGCAGAAATTAAAATCGAAGTGATTTTTGAAAATCACTTAACCTCACAATTATTAAAGGCTTTGCGCCAATACCACCCTTACCAAGAAGTGGCTTACGATATTATTACTTTAAACAATGCACACCAGCAAGTAGGCGCAGGCTTAATAGGCGAACTGGTTGATGAAATTGATGAGGCTATATTTTTACAGCAACTAAAAAACACCATGCGGGTAAGCGTAATTAGGCATACCCAATTATTAGGTAAAAAAATAAAAAGAGTGGCCGTGTGTGGCGGTTCGGGAAGTTTTTTATTGGGCAATGCGGTGGGTGCTGGGGCGGATATTTTTATATCGGCCGATTTTAAATACCACGAGTTTTTTGATGCCGATAATAAGCTATTGATTGCCGATATTGGTCATTACGAAAGCGAACAATTTACACAAGAATTGTTAATAGAAATAATTACAAAAAAATTCCCTACTTTTGCAATCCGTTTAACGGAAAATAATACAAACCCCATAAAATATTTGGCTTGATGGAACAAACAGTAGAACAAAAACTCGAAGCTTTATATCGCCTGCAAAGCATACACACACAGGTAGATAAAATAAGACAAACACGTGGCGAATTGCC
>JAAFJW010000031.1 GCA_013298995.1 Sphingobacteriales bacterium
TACAGGCGATATTTTAGAAAAAGGAAGCTGGATTTTGGCTATAACAATTATGTTATTGGCCGTTTTAATAAACATAACCGTACCCAAAACTGGAGCGGTAGAAAAAACAGATTCTAAAATTCAAGAACAAATAGATAAAACCGCAGCACCAAGTACAATGCCAGCATTACCAGGCAACAACACCGATAGTACAAAAAAGTAAGCGCATAAAATTTTACAAAAAAGGCTTTCGAGATTTCTTTCTTGAAAGCCTTTTTTGTAAATCGCATAGTAGTATTTGTTGCATATTAAAAAGAAGTAATCCCAAACAGATAAATTCTAGATTCAATTTATTGGTGGGTTAAAAGTTTGTTTGGTGGTGCGGTCTAATATCCAGCGCAATAAATTTATTTTATAAATCCTTTTATCGTTGGTATGTGATACCCTCTGCACTAATAAAAGGTTAATTACGATACATATATTCTTAGAGTTGAATTGACTTAATTTATTGCTTCCTAAGTAAAGTTTAAATTTTATACTATTTTAGTGCAAAAACAGACTTGGATGCTAGCAATAATAATATTAGGGCTTTATACATTAACAAATGATGCGTTACATATTAAGGATGCAGAAAATGGACTTGGGTGTAATGGCATTTGCTTTGGTTGTAATGGTCAATTGCTTGCAAACCAAGGCAAAAAAAGAGACTGGTATTTCAGCCATCATATAGAATCTTTTTGTACAGGTGGTTTAGAAACAGCTTTACATAAGCTGGCTAAACAAATAATTGTTGAAAGCAAAGAAATGATTTTGCCAAAATATGGCAAAATTAGGTATCAAAATGCTATCCTTGAAAAAACTTCATATATATACACCCGATGTTTCAGCAAATATTCTTGATGGAAGTGATATTTATTTTGAGGTTTTTTCATCGTCATAAAAACACTTTGAAAAAAGATTTTTTTTTATGGATTGTTGAAATTTAAAAGTGTGGAAATAGATATGAGTAATTGCCCTTTAGATTCTATAGGCTCCATTAAAAAAATTGTGTTGAAAGATACTGTAAATAAGAGAATTATCTACTGGGAAGAAAATAAATTGATTTCATCAAATTCAAAAGTAGATAAAATTAAATTACATTTAATTATTGGGATTTTGGCGTTTATTAGTTTTATATGTTTCTATTGGGGAAATATTAAACAGTTTTATAAAAAATTTAGGTAATGGGTACTAATATTGGACTAAATTGGACTAAAGTTACTTGGGGAAATTTTCAGGATTTATGCATTCATTTTACCCAAAATGAACTGCCAAATTTAAGATTAGAAAATTACTTAAAACAGGGAAATAATCAAAAAGGAATTGATTTACACAGCTTAAAGCCAAACAACGGTAAGCACACTTTTATACAATGCAAACATGAAAAAACATTACAACCAGCTGATTTAATTAACATAATTAATGACTTTACAAAGAATGGCTTAGTTAATGAATGTAGTGATTTTATAGTAATAACAACGGCAGACCTTCAAACTAAAAAAAGTAAAGAGCGCCAAGAAGAATTAAAAAAATCTATAAAAAAAGACCACAATATTGATTTGCAATTTTGGGACAAAACCTATCTTGAAACACAATTACAAAAGTATTATAATATTGTTGAAAAGTATTTTGGGCAATCAGATGCAAATGAGCACTGCCATTCTAAAAGTTTACCACTAAAAGCGATAGAAGAACCAAAAGATTATATTAGCCGTCAAATAGAAAAATATAATGAGCCAACTGTTTCATTATGGGATAATCATTTATCGGATATTGATTTAGAAAAATTTTTTACAGAAGATAGATTTACGGCTAAAAGAGCTGTATTGTTAGGAGAGGCACACTCGGGTAAAAGTATGCAAATGCAAAAAGATTTGTATAGTCTTTCTAATATTAGTTTGGCTTATTATCCTATTAAAATTGAGCTTAAAGATTTTAATGTAAGTGAAGTTAACCGTCTTTTGCAAATTAACTATGGAAGTTGGAAAAATATACCAGCAAAAGACATCATAATAGCTTTAGATGGATTAGATGAAGTACCAACCGACCAGTTTTTCACCCAGGTTAAGCATATCAAAGCTTTTGCAATAGAAAACCCCAATATTAGTTTAATTTTATGTTGCCGAAGATTATTTTTTGACCATTATGATGTTAAACAAGAATTTCAAGAGTTCGATATTTTTGAATTGAGACCCTTAAATGAAACTTCTATAAATCAATATTTAAACGACCAATTAGATATATCCGCAAATGATTTTTACAAGAAAATTTATAATGCGGGAATTTATGACTTTATTTTTAATCCATTTTATTTGGTACAGTTGGTTAAAAGCTATAAGGAAAATTCAAATGAAATACCCGATAATAAAATTACTATACTTAATAAGTTTATAGCTTCTACCCTGCAAAACACTAAAAGAAATATAAAAGGAAAGCCACTCATTAGACAAAGTGTAAAATACAACAAAGTAATACATAAGCTGGCATTTGAATTACAATTGGCGGGTAATAATTCTTTTAGTGACGAAAAAATCCAAACCCTTTTTTCGGATGATGAGGATAAATTACTTTTGCAAAACAGCTCTATTGTTAGTTTTAAAAACGAGAATTGGAGTTTTACTAATGCTTTATATCAAGAACACCTTGCGGCTCAATATTTAATTAATTTATCTTTTGAAGAGGTTATTAAACTTACTACAAATGGTATAAAAATTAAAAAAATAAAAACAAAATGGCTACAAACAATAGCTTCTTTATTTTCATTGATAGATGAAAAAAGTTCATTGTATGAGCCACTTATCCAATTTATTAAACAGGATAATATAGAAATTATTTTTAAAACAGAGGGTACAAAATTCTCATCAAACCAAATAATTAAGTTTTTAAATTTGCTTGTAGATAAGTTGAAAATCTACAATAATCGTTTGCAATTGATAAACGAAAAAGTTGTTGCAACATTTATTAATTCCCAGCCTAAGGCAAAAGATTATTGCATAGAATTACTCAATAATAATTTGGGAACACCTATTAAAACTGTTTTTGCAATGGTTTTGAAAAATGTGGAATTATCGGAAACTCAAAAAGAAAATATTAAGAATATAATTAGCTTAGAGGTGTTTAACACAGCTGATGATTACTATGCGAAGCAACTACTTGAGTTATCTGCTGAATTTAATCTCGCTACTAAAGCATTTATTGAAAAACTAACTTTAAGTACTTTAAATGATAAGTTTGAATTTAGAGACGGAGTTTACCAAAACATACTCAAACTAAAATTAAGTGATTGCTTTTTTGATTATGCGCTAGAGGGGATACCTATTTTAATAAAGTACAATCAAAGGATAAGTAATCGTGGTTCCTATTATTTTACGGAAAAGATTTTAGTGTCCTTTAAAAGTGCAGTTAATGCTAAAAAATTACTTTTGTTGTTAAAGCAAGTTGGCAATTTTGAATTGTTTGAAAGATCTATAAATAAAAGGCCGTTTCTTAAAACGCTTTGTGAGAGCCTTGTGGAGCTCTATAAATCAGATATATCAATTCTTTTCCCTCTTTTAGGTTTAATTAAAAGAATTGGAAGTTCATTCAATAAAAGTGAGTATGAAGAATTATTAGATTTTTTCAATAAAACAAACTCAAAGTCTTTGGCTTTAAGAATACTTTTTGAGGATTTTAAAAATTCAAATTTTTGGGATTTTACTTATTTATTAGATGAAAACGGGTTTGATTATTTACTTTACGAATTTGAAGAAGGCAATATTTCAATCAGTTCACTTTGGTCAATTTATACCGCAGCAGACCATTATGGCGATAAAGATGTTGCCAATAAATTTTTGCAAATATGCGAAGCTGCAACTGAAAATAATTTCAGACCTAAACCAACCATTTTTAATGATAATTATGAAAATTACTCAAAATTAAAAGAGCAGAATGATTTATTGTTTATAGCAAACAAACAGTCATTTAAAAAAGGTCTAATCAATTACTTTAAAGCATTTGAAAGTGATGTAATTAGTGAAAATGAATTATACATAGATTTTAATGCAACTGCTATAAAAATAAAAGCTAATTCATTGATTATTTATCATTTTCTCAAAGAAAGTCAACCTTGGAACACAATTGAAAAAGGTTTTGCACTTAAACAACTTGATGAAATTGACTTTGAATGGTTTCAAGTTTCCGAAATAGTTAGGCGATATAATAAAGAAAAAATCGAATCTAATTGTTCTCTTTTAGAAGTTGTTAAAGCATATTATTATAAAAAATTACCTGAATGTAAGTTTGAACAAACCTTTTTCCTAAAAAAAATAGAAAGTGGGGAGTTAGAATCGAGATACAGACCTTTGGAGATAAAAATCTCTGAAATTTTTTTTAAATTTCAATTTGATACCCCCGTAGAAGTTTTAATTCAAATGATTAGTGCAGATGACGGTGGCATTAAAAACCTCGAACACAATAAATTGAATAACCTCAATTCATTGTCTGAAACTATTTTGAAAAATTTATCGGAAGATGATTTGAAAATACTGAAGCAAAGGTTGATAAAAAATATGGAATCGGGTATTTCCAGCATTGGAGTATTAGAGAATCATATCGGACTATGCAGGCATTTAAAGATTTATGATTCGAAAGGCATCATTTATGATATTTTAATTAAATCATTCGCTGATAAAAAATATACTTCATACAGTATTAACGATATAATAGACATATACCTAGAGCTGGGTGGAGAAATATTAGAACTTATCCCATTAATAAAACAAATAGAAAACTACAATGCGTATTGCTTTATTTTTTTGGCTAAAAAAATCGGGTCTTCTTACCCTCAAGAAATAATACCAATTCTAAAACAATCTTTACACAAAGAGGGGGCTACACAAGATAGAAAATTCGAAATTGCTTACATTTTAATTAACATAGGCGAAATAGAAGGCTTAAAGTTTATAGTTTCTCATATAAAAATTCACAAATGTGTTACGGATAGGCATCTTGGCGAAATGAACTTTGAAAAATTAGATACTAAAGAGGTTTTAGCCCAAATTGATGAAATTTGCTATTTAATTGTTGATAAAACTCAAAAAGAATTTGATTGGACACTATCAGGTGAGGGTGTTGTTAAAAACTGGATTTTAACTTTAGCAGAAAAAAGCGAAGAAGATTTAATTTTAGTAAATGATTTTTTGATTGGAAAAGCAATGCAATTGAGCTCTAAATATGAAAGGCATTTTGATTTACATTGGTACAGGTTATTAGCATTAGAAAAATTTAGAAATTAAAATGTCAAAACTTTGGATTTGGCTAAGGAAGACCTAATTTATTTTAGGCTTTCTTTGAAGGTAATTTTATTAATTTGACACGGTTTGATTTACACTCCTAGATTTACAAAAAAGGCTTTCAAGAAAAAATCTTGAAAGCCTTTTTTGTATCATCAAAGCCCAACTGCCAAGCTGGCACATCCAATACACATCTTACCATACACCCCCAACTATTTCGGTGCAAATTTGGCAAAGCCAAGCCTATATTTTAAAATCTCACGCTTTGGCATAATGTGTGAACAAGCATTATCAAACAAGAAATAAACATAAAGTAAAACATAAAAATTATGGCATTAAACATTAAACCAATTGCCGATAGGGTAGTTGTAGAAGCTGCACCGGCAGAAACCATTACTGCATCGGGTATTTACATCCCCGATACTGCACAAGAAAAACCACAAAAAGGTACTGTTGTAGCCGTAGGCCCAGGCAAATACGCCGATGCTACGGGTACTTTAATTCCTATGAGTGTTGCCGTGGGCGATTCGGTACTTTACGGAAAATATGCAGGGCAAGAGTCTCAAATTAATGGTAAAGATTATTTAATTATGAGAGAATCGGATATATACGCCGTTCTTTAAATTCAAAAATTAAAATTCAAAATTAAAAAACCTTGCAAGCGTAATTAATCCGTTTGCATCAAAAAAAACAAAAAAATGGCAAAACAAATTAAGTACAATGTAGAAGCCCGCGACGCTTTAAAACGTGGGGTTGATATTTTAGCAAATGCAGTAAAAGTAACTTTGGGTCCCAAAGGACGTAATGTAATTATTGATAAAAAATTTGGCGCACCTTCGATAACAAAAGATGGTGTAACCGTTGCTAAAGAAATTGAATTAAAAGATACGTTAGAAAACATGGGCGCCCAAATGGTAAAAGAAGTAGCCTCAAAAACTGCTGATATTGCTGGCGATGGTACTACTACTGCAACCGTATTGGCGCAAGCAATTGTTACTGCGGGTATTAAAAACGTAGCATCGGGTGCTAACCCAATGGATTTAAAACGTGGTATTGATAAAGCTGTTGCTGCCGTAGTAGCAAACCTAAAAACACAATCGCAAACGGTAGGCGATGATAACAATAAAATTAAACAAGTTGCATCAATATCGGCCAATAACGATGAAGTAATAGGTGCGCTAATAGCCGAATCGATGGCCAAAGTAGGTACACAAGGTGTGATAACTGTTGAAGAAGCCAAGGGTACCGAAACCGAAGTTAAAACAGTAGAAGGTATGCAATTTGATAGAGGATATTTATCTCCTTACTTTGTTACCAATGCCGATAAAATGGAGGTTGATTTAGAAAACCCTTACATTTTAATCTACGATAAAAAAATAAGCAATATGAAAGAATTGCTACCAATACTTGAAAAACAAGTACAAACAGGTAAGCCATTATTAATTATTGCCGAAGATTTAGATGGTGAGGCCTTAGCTACTTTGGTGGTTAATAAAATTAGAGGTTCGTTAAAAGTTGCTGCGGTTAAAGCACCTGGTTTTGGCGACCGTAGAAAAGCAATGTTAGAAGATATTGCCATTTTAACGGGCGGTACTGTAATATCCGAAGAGCGTGGCTATAAATTAGAAAATACCGATTTAGAGCATTTAGGTAAATGCGAAAAAATTACCATTGATAAAGATAATACTACGGTAATTAACGGTAACGGTGAGGTCGATTTAATTAAAGCTCGTGTAAGCGAAATTAAATCTCAGATAGAAACTACTACATCAGATTACGACAAAGAAAAACTACAAGAGCGTTTGGCCAAACTGGCTGGCGGTGTTGCCGTTTTATACATTGGCGCAGCTACCGAGGTAGAAATGAAAGAGAAAAAAGACCGTGTTGATGATGCTTTACATGCTACCAGAGCCGCAGTTGAAGAAGGTATTGTTGCTGGTGGAGGTGTTGCCTTTATTAGAGCAGTAGAAGCATTAGCCGATTTAAAAGGTGTAAACGAAGACGAAAACACTGGTATTAAAATTATAAAAAGAGCCATTGAAGAACCATTGCGCCAGATTTGTGCCAATGCTGGTATCGAAGGCTCGATTGTGGTACACAACGTAAAAGAAGGTAAAGGCGATTACGGTTACAATGCCCGCACCGATGTGTACGAAAACTTAATTAGTGCTGGTGTAATTGACCCTACAAAAGTTGCTCGTGTAGCGTTAGAAAACGCCGCATCTATTGCAGCCATGTTGTTAACTACCGAGTGTATATTGGCCGACGAGCCAGAAGCCGACAAAGACCATGCACCACAAATGGGTGGCGGTGGCGGTATGGGCGGTATGATGTAGTTAATCATACCGCCCCGAAGTCTTCGCTTTAAGCGAAGCTTTCGGTTAAACCATAAAAAACGCTCTGTTTATTAATTTAAGCAGAGCGTTTTTTTTATTTACCACATTGCCTACGCACAAAAACAGTAAGCCCTTTATTATTAAAATAGAACTTTAAATCTTTTAAAACTCTGATGTTTCGTGGAAAACAATATGCTCGTATTGCCGCTTGGTATAATCCAAATCCCAAGGGCTGGTGGTAAATAGTACAGGGCGGTTTTCTTTATCAAAGCCTACTTTGGCGTGATTGCGTTGTATAAATTCGTTAAGTTTTAAAGCATCGGGGCAGGTAAACCAATGTGCTTTGGTAAAATTTAAGTGCCTAAAAATACAGGATGCGCCGTACTCTTGCAGTAGCCTAAATTGTATTACTTCAAATTGAAGTTCGCCTACGGTGCCTATAATTTTACGGTTACCCGGATTTTGGATAAATAACTGTGCCACACCTTCATCAGTTAATTGCTGGATACCTTTTTCCAATTGCTTGGATTTCATAGGGTCGGTGTTTTCTATTTCCTTAAAAATTTCGGGCGAAAAACTGGGGATACCCACAAACCTAATATCTTCGCCAGTGGTAATGGTATCGCCTATTTTAAAATTGCCCGAATCGTATAAGCCCACTACATCGCCAGGCCAAGCCTCATCAATCACACTTTTGGCATTGGCCATAAAACTGGTAGGCGATGCAAACCTTAGCTTCTTTTGCGTTCGGGTATTTTTGTAAAAAACATTTCGCTCAAACTTGCCCGAACATATACGGCAAAAAGCAATTCTATCCCTATGGTTGGGATCTAGGTTGGCATGTATTTTAAATACAAAGCCACTAAAATTACTTTCGGCAGGGTTTATTAGTCGTTCTAAAGTGGCCCTTGCTTGTGGCTCAGGGGCAATGCGTACAAAAGTATCTAGCAATTCCTTTACGCCAAAATTATTGATAGCACTGCCAAAAAATACGGGGGCCAAATAGCCTTCTTTGTACAATGTTTGATTAAAAGGTTCGTAAAAACTTTCTATCAATTCAATATCTTCACGGAGTTTGGTGGCTAGGTTTTCTCCTACAATTGTATCAAGTTGTGTATCGGCCAAAGTTTTTATCTCAATAACATCATCTTCGATGTGTTTTTTATTGGCACTAAAAAGGCTTAATGTATTGTTGAAAATATTAAAAACTCCTTTAAAAGTACTGCCAATACCAATGGGCCAGCTTAGTGGGCGGGTGCTTATGTTAAGTTCGGTTTCTAGCTCGTCTAAAAGGTCGAAAGGGTTTTGCCCTTCCCTGTCCATTTTATTGATAAAAATAATTACGGGCGTATTGCGCATACGGCATACTTGCATCAGCTTACGGGTTTGTTCCTCTACGCCTTTTACGCAATCAACCACCAAAATAACTGAGTCGACGGCGGTTAAGGTGCGGTAGGTATCTTCGGCAAAATCTTTATGGCCAGGGGTATCAAGTATATTTACTTTAAAATCTTGGTAATCGAAACCCATTACCGATGTGGCTACCGAAATGCCACGTTGTTTTTCGATTTCCATAAAATCGGATGTAGCCGTTTTTTCGATTTTATTGCGTTTTACTGTGCCTGCGGTTTGTATTGCACCGCCAAAAAGCAATAGTTTTTCGGTTAGGGTGGTTTTGCCCGCATCGGGGTGGCTTATGATGCCAAAGGTTCGTCGTTTTTCGATTTCGGTTTGTAAACTCATTGCTTTATTAAATGCTTTGAAGTAAAAAAAGCCTTTCAGTATTACCTGAAAGGCTTTGTGGTGGTCGCATTTGGATTCGAACCAAAGACCTACTGCTTAGAAGGCAGTTGCTCTATCCAGCTGAGCTATGCAACCATTTTAAAAAATTAAAGCTCCCTTTTCGGGGAGCTTTAGTCGGGGTGGCAGGATTCGAACCTACGACCTCCACATCCCAAATGTGGCGCGATACCGGGCTACGCTACACCCCGAGTGTTATTGTATTGGGATTGCAAAAGTATGATTTTAATTGGTGTAAGCAAAATTATTTTGAATTATTTTAATTGGCTAAATATTGGCGGTAGTAAATAAAGGGTGTTGGGCTATTGGGTTTATTTAGGTTGTGTTTTTAGGTGCAATTTATTGTATAATAATTGCTTGTGAATTTTATGCTATTCGCATTGTTTAGGTGTGAGTGAATAGCAGCGGCCTGGGTTAAATAAACCCGATTGCAGTGAAAAGCCCGAAGTGTGGTGGGCGGTTGGGGTTGGGCGGACTTGTAACGTAAAGCGGGGCTAGCTTATGTTAATGAAGTACTAGCCTTGCTTTTCCTCAAAAAAAAAGAGTTTTATGTGTTTAAATGTTGTGGCTTAATGTGTGTTTATGAAATGGTTGTGAAGCCTGTGTAGGGGTGTAGGCATGGGGGGATGTTTATGCCGCTGGGGGTTTGGTTGTTTTCTAAAATGGCGGCTACGATGCGTGGAAGGGCTAGGGCGCTGCCGTTGAGGGTGTGCGCTAGTTGGGTTTTTGCCTTCGTTGGCTTTGTATCGTAATTTTAGGCGGTTGCTTTGGAATGTTTCGAAATTGGAAACGGAGGATACTTCGAGCCAGCGTTTTTGGGCGGCACTCCATACTTCCATATCGTAGGTGAGTGCTGATGCAAAGCTCATATCGCCACCGCAAAGCCTTAATACACGGTATTGTAGGCCTAGTTTTTGTAGTAAATGTTGTACGTGTAGGCTCATTTCTTCGAGCAATTGGTAGGATTTTTCGGGCTGTGTTATTTGTACAATTTCTACTTTATCGAACTGGTGTAGGCGATTGAGGCCACGTACATGTGCGCCATAGGAGCCTGCTTCGCGGCGAAAACAGGGTGTGTAGCCGCAGTTTTTGATGGGCAATTCGTTTTCTTTAACAATTACATCGCGGTATAAATTGGTGATGGGGACTTCGGCTGTGGGGATGAGGTATAGGCTATCTTGGGTGCAAAAATACATTTGGCCTTCTTTATCGGGTAGTTGCCCTGTGCCAAAGCCTGATGCTTCGTTTACCAGTAGCGGTAGCATTAGCTCTTGGTATCCTGCTGTTTCGGCTTCGGTTAAAAAAAAGTTTATTAACGCTCGTTGTAGTTTTGCGCCTTTGCCTTTGTAAACTGGGAAACCTGCGCCTGTGATTTTTACGCCTAGTTCGAAATCGATTAGGTTGTATTTGGTGGCTAAATCCCAGTGTGGTAATGCGTTTTGGGGTAGGGTGGGCTGGTTGCCATGGCTTAAAACTATTTCGTTATCATCGGGTGTGGTGCCCTTTGGTACGCTTGTGTGTGGTAAATTGGGTAATAAAACTAGTTTTTGTTGTAAGGTTTGCTCTATTGCTGTGATTTTATCGAGTAGGTTTTTTATGGTTTCTTTGGCTGATGTGGTGCTTGCTTTTATGGTTTCGGCTTCGGAGCGTTTGCCTGCTTTCATTAAATCGCCTACTTGCTTGGCGGCAGTATTGGCATCGGCTTGTAGGGTTTCGGCTTGGAGTTGTAAGGTTTTTCTTTGGTCATCTAAACTTAAAATATCATCAAGCAATGGTAAATCGGTGAAGTTTTTAACGCTTAAACGTTGTATTACTAAATTTTTGTTTTCTCGGATATAATTTACTTGAAGCATCTTTTTTGTGGTTTGTGCAAATATATAAAATTTTATTTTTTGTTTTTGTTGGCTGAAGCCAAGGGGAAGTGATACTTTGCAGCGTAAATAATATTATCAATGAAAGAATCAACTATGATTGGCTTTAGCCCGCAGAGTACAGGAAAACTTTTTTTAGTACCCACGCCGATAGGCAATTTGGAAGATATTACGCTTAGGGCAATAAGGGTTTTAAAAGAAGTAGATGTGATATTGGCCGAAGATACCCGAACATCGGCACCTTTATTAAAATATTTCGGGATTGATAAAAAGGTGTATGCACACCATCAACATAATGAACATAAGGCTGTTAATGAGATTGTACGTTTTTTAAACGAAGGGCAAAACGTTGCTTTAATATCTGATGCGGGTACGCCAGCCATAAGCGACCCTGGTTTTTTATTGGTAAGGGCGGTTATAAAGGCTGGGCTGGTTATCGAATGCTTGCCTGGTGCTACGGCTTTTGTACCTGCATTGATAAACTCGGGCTTACCTAACGATAGGTTTTGTTTTGAAGGATTTTTACCCGTAAAAAAAGGTCGGCAAACTCGCCTAAAAGAATTGGTAAACGAAAGCCGTACAATGATTTTTTACGAATCGCCACACCGCTTGTTAAAAACTTTAGAAGAATTTAAAGCGTATTTTGGTGGCGAAAGGCAAATTTCGGTGTCCCGAGAGCTTACTAAAATATATGAAGAAAATGTACGGGGAACTATTGAGGAGATAATTTCACATTATGAAAACAATATATTAAAAGGAGAATTTGTTATTTGCGTAGCGGGTAGCTAAAGGTTTTTTTGATTAATTAAGCCATTGGCTTTATTTCATATTTTCATATTTTTTTTTACCCAAAAACTAGTTTTTTAGCAGCATTATATAAATTATTGCATGAACCAGCGCATCATTTTATCTTTTACATCGGCATTTTTATTGTGGCTGGCTTGGCCTCCTACACCTTATACATCTTTGCTACTTTTGGTGGCTTTTGTACCTTTATTAATAGCGGTACATGGGGTACAACAATCGGCGAAAGCCAAAAAAGGATGGGTGGTTTTTTACACTGCTGGCCTCACTTTTTTGGTGTGGAATACTTCGAGTATTTACTGGGTTTTTAATTCGTTAAATGCGGTAATGCCTACGCCCATTGCTTGCCTTTTGGCTTTAATACCTTTTGGTTTGGCGGCTTTATTAATGGCATTATGTTTTGTGCTTTACAGTAAAATACAAGCCAAAACCAAGCCTATATTTTCCGATATTTTTTTGGTAGGCATTTGGGTATGTTACGAGTATTTACACCAAAGTTGGGATTTAAAATTTCCGTGGATGACGCTAGGTAATGGTTTTGCAAGTTTTCACCAAATTATTCAATGGTACCAATATACGGGTGTTTATGGGGGTACAATATGGATTTTAGTAAGTAATATTTTGGTTTTTAGGCTTTGGGGTTTGTGCCAAAACAAAACCGAAATAGCCAACAATACCAAACGAAATTTAATAGTTTTTTTGGGATTATGGCTTGCCGTACCTATAAGTACATCGTTAATAATGTACCACAATTACAGCGAAGAAATTAACCCTTGCAACGTAGTGATTGTGCAACCTAATATCGACCCTTTTTTAAAATACGGAGGCGAAACAGCCCAGCAACAGCTTGATAAATTAATAACATTGAGTCAGCAAAAAGCTAAAAAAAATACCGAATTTTTTATTTGGCCCGAAACTGCTTTAACAGGTTTAACCCACGAGCAAGATTTTAGAAACACAGCCAATTACGCCACCGTAAAAACATTTTTAAAACCTTATAAAAACGCCACCTTAATTACAGGTGCCGAAACTTTTTTAACTTATACTGAACCCAAAACGCCATCGGCTACTTTTGATAAAAACAATCGTATGTATTACGATATTTTTAACTCGGCAGTAGCCATCGAAAATAGCCAAAAACTACAGTTTTACCATAAATCGAAACTGGTACCAGGGGTCGAAAAAATGCCATTTGCAAGTGCTTTATCTTTTTTGAAACCTGTATTCGAAAAATTTGGCGGTACTACTGGAGGCTATGGTTACCAAAACCAGCCCAACAATTTATATAGCCAAAGCGGTATTGCAGCATCGCCTGTTATATGCTACGAATCTATCTGGGGAAACTGGGTGGCGCAATATATACAACAAGGCGGACAATTTATTGCTATTATAACCAACGATGCCTGGTGGGGAAACACGCCTGGCAAAAACCAACATTTGCAATACGCCCAACTTAGAGCTATCGAAAACCGAAGATGGGTGGTGCGCTCGGCCAATACGGGTTTATCAGCCACTATAAACCAAAGGGGTGATGTGGTGCAACAAACCCAATGGTGGCAACCCGCAGTAATAAACCAAAATATTAACCTAAACACAAAACTTACTTTTTATACCCAATACCCTGATTTGTTGGTTTATCCTTTTATTTTTATAGGATTTTTAGGTATGATTTTTTTAATTTTAAGATTTTTAAAAAACCTTAAGGTATTTGCATTTTCTCGTCGAAAAAATTCTTAAATTTTAATTTTTCAAAGGGATTATAATTTTTAATTCATCATTCCCAACAGTATCCACCGAAACTGTATTGCCTTTAATATGTGGTGCTTTAATACCTGCCGATAAATTTTTAGCACTGGTAAACACACGGGCTTCGTCCCACAAGCCAGTATCAATAAAGGTTTGGAGGGTTTTTGCACCGCCTTCGATAATTAACGATTGCACATCGTTAAGGTATAACTGGTATAAAATATATTGTGGCAGCAGGTAGTCAAATTCTTCAATAGCTATATATTTGGTATTGCCTTGGATGGTGGTTTTTTGGCTGTTAAATACAAAGGTTTCTTGGCTATTATCCAATAAAAAAAAATCTTTGGGTAACGATAAATCTCTATCAATAAAAGCTCGTTTGGGATTTCGGCCGGCTAGTAGGCGAACATTTAGTTGTGGGTTATCTATTTTTGCGGTGTGGGTGCCTACCAAAATACAATCTTCCTCAGCTCGCCATTTGTGTACTAGGGTTTTGGCTGGGGCCGATGTTATCCAATGTTGTTGCCCATTGGCAGGAGCAAAAAAGCCATCAGCCGTTTGCGCCCATTTTAAAATAACATAAGGGCGTTGCTGGGTAATAGACGTAAAAAATCGTTTGTTTAATGCCATACACGCCTGCGCCAAAACACCTACAATAACCTCAATACCTGCATTTTTAAGTAATACAATTCCTTGCCCGCTTACGCTAGGATTTGGGTCGGTACAGCCAATTACCACTTTGGGGATTTTGTATTTGATAATTAATAATGCACAAGGCGGTGTTTTTCCGTAATGGCTACAAGGCTCCAGGCTTACATAAATGGTACTTTGTTGTAGTAAAATTTGTGCATCGGGGTATTGCTGTAAAACCGAGTTTATGGCATTTACCTCGGCATGTGCTTCGCCATATTTTTGATGATAGCCTTCGCCAATAATGCGCCCTTGGTGTACAATTACTGCACCTACCATGGGGTTTGGGCTTACATTTCCTGCGCCTAATTGAGCCAAATTAATGACCCGTTGCATGTAGTTTTCGGGGAGCATTTTTAGTGTACGAAGATAAGTTTTATAAATCTTTAATAAAAAATTAATATTTATCGCTTTACGCTGATTTTATTTGTTTGCAATTGCTAAAATTGTAAATGCTTCCATCCGCCCAATTTTACGAAAATCTTTCCCAGCTTTACACCCACAACGAAATCCGTATGCTATTAAAATGGATTGTAGAAAGCAAAGGAAAAAAGGAAAGCGAGGCCTTTTATGGGCATATTTTAGCCCAACTACAATCGGGCAAACCCATACAATACATATTGGGCGAAACCATATTTTATGGCTTAAAATTCAAATTAAACCCAAGCGTACTCATACCCCGCCCCGAAACCGAGGAACTTGTAGATTTGATTATTAGCGAAAATAAAAACCGCCAAATTTCTATTTTAGATATTGGTACAGGTAGTGGTTGTATAGCTGTTTCGCTACAAAAAAAACTACCTCTAAGTAAAGTTTTTGGTTTAGATGTTGATAAAAATGCCATCGATTTGGCAACTCAAAATGCGCTTTTAAATGCCGTAGAAATTGATTTTATAATAGCCGATGTTTTAAATTTACAATCCCGAAATTTTCCAAAATATGATGTAATTGTAAGCAACCCACCCTACATAGCCGATGCCGAAAAACAGGAAATGAGCCCACAGGTATTGGATTACGAGCCTCATTTGGCCTTATTTGTAGCGGATGAAAATCCTTTGATTTTTTATGATGCAATAAGCAATTTTGCACTCACCAATTTATCGCCCCAAGGCAAGTTATACTTTGAAATTAACCAAAAATTGGCCCAAGCCACCCAAAAAATGCTGAATAGTAAAGGATTTTCGGCTACGGTTATTAAGGATATAAACGGCAACGACCGTATAATTTCGGCTCAGCTGCGGGGGTGAAACTGGGTAATGGTTTGTTTTAAAAAAGCAGTATCCAAGTGGGTATAAATTTCGGTGGTGGTAATGCTTTGGTGACCTAGCATTTCTTGTATGGCCCGCAAATCGGCTCCGCCTTCTATTAAATGTGTGGCAAACGAATGTCTAAAAGTATGAGGGCTAATGGTTTTGCTGATGCCAATGCTTGCAGCCAAATCTTTTATAATCATAAATACCATAATGCGGCTTAGCTTGGTACCCAGCCTGTTTAAAAAAATATAATCTTCGTTGCCAGGTTTAATTTTTGCGCTATTGCGAATGGTGGTTAAATAAATTTCGAGGTGTTTTATAGCCGATGCGCCCATAGGTACCAGCCGTTCTTTATTGCCTTTGCCTGTGATTTTTAAAAACTCGAGCTCGCTAAAATAATTGGATAGCTTGAGGTTTACCAGCTCCGATACCCGCAAACCCGAGCCATACATTACCTCCAGCATTGCTTTGTTGCGTATGTTTTCGGGCTTTGATAGGTCGAGGCTATCTATCAATTGGTTAATTTCGGTAAGCGTTAATACATCGGGTAATTTACGGATGGTGCGTGGGGCTTCTATGGTTTCGCAAGGGCTGCTGCTTATCACATCTTCCAAAACCAAATATTTAAAAAATGCTTTTAAGCCGCTAATCATGCGGGCTTGGCTAGTACCCAACATACCCAATTGGTTTACCCATGCCAATAAATCTTTAATATCTTGGGTGCTTACCTCGCTTGGCGATTTTTCTCGCTTGGCGGCATCCAAAAATTGTAACAGTTTATCTACATCGGCAAGGTAGGCGGCTACCGAATTTTTAGCTAGCGATTGCTCTAGTTTTAAATAGGCTTTAAAACCTTTGGTGTACGATTGCCAGTTCATAGGATAGGGTGTGTTATGGATTTTGAGCGGTATTTTTGGGGTAATCAATCCATTTTAGCTGCCCAGTATTTCCCGATACCTCAGCCCAATTATTGGTATCAAAAGCTATTAAAACCATGCCACAAGTGGGTAAGCTGTATATATCGGCATTGCATAAATAATTGGCAAACTCGCTTATGCCTGGGTTGTGCCCAAATAAGGCTATAAGGTTTAAAGCGTTATCAAAATGGTTAACAACAGCTAGTAAATCTATTTCTGATGCATGATATACCAGTGGATTTTGTATAATTTTTTCGGGAGCTATGTCTAGTTTATCGGCTATTAACCTTGCCGTAGTTATAGCCCGTAAGGCAGGGCTACTTACAATAGCATGGGGTATTATATTTTTATTAAACAATCTTTCGCCCATTTGTGGTGCGTTGGTATATCCTCGGGCATTTAATGGGCGGTCGAAATCTTTTAAACTTAAATCGCCCCAGTCGGATTTTGCGTGGCGAATTAATAAGAGTTGTTTAGCCATTTTATTTTTTCTATTACTTTATCAATAATTAAACTTTCGGGCAAATTGTTCATACAAGCAAAATCGCCACGGTAGCATGGTATATTACCATAAACAGAACATGGGCGGCATGCTAAATCTAACTGTACAGTATCGTTTAAAGATTGCCCATAACCTAAAAAACCTGCCGATGGGTGGGTTGCACCCCAAACAGAAATTACAGGTATTCCTTTTAGAGATGCGAGATGCATACCTGCCGAATCCATACTTAACATTACATCTAAATGCGAAATTAATTTTAAATCATCGCTTAAATTAAGTTTATTAACAACCGATACAATGTTGATGTGCTTGCTTTGCCAATTGGTTGCAATTTTTTCTTCGGCTTTGCCTCCCCCAAAAATAAATAATTTGTAACCCAGTTTTGCCAAACTAAGTACCACAACTTCCATTTTATTTAGAGGATATATTTTTTGATTATGTTGTGCAAAAGCACTTATGCCTACCCAATATTGTGTTTTTGCAATGCCAAATAATGGAACGATTTGGGCATTAACAGCCATGGTGTTTTTAACTATTAAATGGGATAATTTAAACGGGAAACCTAAACAATTAAAAACATCGACATAGCGTTGTGTCATTGGTTTTAAGGGAGTTAACGTTTTGTTTTCTTTCTGCGTAAGTTTTAGTTTATCCAACCTACCTTTATTAATAGTTTTGATGGTTACGCCATTTAAGTAAAACAAAAAGCTTAAAAACCTAGAGCGTAAATTTTGATGAACGTCTGCAACAGCTGTAATGTTAAAAGCTTTTAGTTCTTTAAACAACCTAAATAAACCAATAATACCTTTATGGTGTGCTGTTGGGTTTATGGTATAAAATTGTAAGTTAGCAATGCCATCAAAAAAAGGTTTAAACTGGTTTTTGCTTACTAAAACAATGGTTACATTGGGGTAATTGATTGCAAATTGGTGTAAAACAGCCGCTAACATGGCTACATCGCCCATGGCCGAAAAACGAAATACCAGAATTTTAGGATTACCTAACATTTTTATTTTTGTTGGTATAATATAGGGTTTAAATTAGGGTCGTTGTACATTTTCATTTGCTTATATACTTTCATATATTTTGTACCTGATTCAATATCACCTATTAACTGATCAATACTTTGGCTAAGGTCTGTTCTTTGGGCAATTAAAACATTTAATTTATCGGTACAAATTTGCCTGTGTATTAATGTTGCGGTATTGCGTTGAGCTTCTTCTTGCATGTGGTAAATTTTTAATGCCAAAATAGAAAGTCTATCTATTGCCCATGCAGGGCTTTCGGTATTAATTGTGGCGTTGGGTTTAGGGTTTATATGGGCATATTTCTGAAAAAAGTAACTGTCTATAAATTCTACCATATCGGTTCTAATTTGGTTTTGGGCGTCTATTTTTCTTTTCCAGCTTAAGCCTTCTGTTGGGTTAATATTGGGGTTTCTAACTACATCTTCCATGTGCCATTGTACGGTATCTATCCAGTTTTTTTGGTAAAGTAAATGCGAAATACTATTTGCTGTGTAGGGGTTTTTTTCAGCTTGTTCTATATTGTTAAAAACATGGTAATTACTTATTGCGGTGGCAAATATGGTGTTGCACAGTTCAGATATCATATGCTAATTTAATATTTTTTTTTATTATTTACGTTTTTTTGCTGTAAAGTACGCAATCATCTCCTCTAAATTAAAAGCATTTAAGCAATTTTGCGCCGTTAAGCCACCTTTGCGGGCAATATGTACGCCGTAGTGCATATCTAAAAAGCCTTCGATTCGGTGGGCATCGGGGTTTATGCACAGCTTAACGCCTTTATCTAGTGTGTATTGGTGCCATCGCCAGTCTAAATCTAAGCGCAGTGGGTTGGCATTTATTTCTATGGCTACGTTATTATCAGCGCAAGCATCTATTACTTTTTTATAATCTATCTCATAACCTTTTCGGCTTAATAATAAACGCCCTGTGGGGTGGCCCAAAATGGTGGTGTGTGGGTTTTCTATGGCTTTTATTAAACGGGTGGTGGCTTTTTGTTCGTCCATTTTTAGGTTTTGATGGATGGATGCTACCACAAAATCAAACTTTGTTAAAATTTCGTCGGGATAATCTAAACTGCCATCGCCCAATATATCGGCTTCGATGCCTTTAAATATTTTAAACGGAGCAAGTTTTTTGTTCAGGCTTTCTATTTCTTGGTGTTGCTGCAATACCCGCTCAATACTTAACCCTTTGGCATACACGGCCGATTTTGAATGGTCGCACAGGCCAAGGTATTGCATTTGCAATTCATCTCGGCAGTAAATGGCCATTTCTTCTATCGTATTTACGCCATCGCTCCAGTTGCTGTGGTTGTGCAAAGTGCCTTTAAGGTCTTGGTAAACAATCAATTGTGGCAAAGTGTTTTGTAGTGCTTTTTCTATTTCGGTAGTGCCTTCTCGCAGTTCGGGTGCTATATACGCCATCCCCGCAAGGGTATAAATTTCGTTTTCGCTGGTGTAGTTTTTTGCTAAATCTACATATTTGCTCATTTGTAAAATATGTGCTGGGCTACCCGTAGCTATAAATAATTGGGTTACCAAGGCATTGGGCGTACACAGCACAATGTTAATAGTAGCATTGTTACTATCTTTAAATACAATGTTTTGTGGTGTGTTTTCTAGTATTTCGATATTGGGCAGGGCGGTAACTAATGTGTGTAGTAGGGCAATATCTGCGCCAGCAATTACAAAAACCAGTTGGTTTATAATTTCGCATTTGCGCCTAAATTCGCCCGCTGCGTAAACTTTGATATTGCTTGTTAAATCGCCCAAAAGGCTTAAATAATATTGGTTTAGTTGTTCGATTTTGGCATATAAAAACTTGCCATTGCTGGCCATTTTAAATTCAATAGCCAGTTTAATATCTTCTTGTGTTTTTAAGCCGAAGCCTTTGGCCTCAATTAAGCGGTTTTCGTTGCAAGCATAATACAGTTCGCCAATGGTATCAATAGCTAAAACGTTCCAAATAATATCAATTTTTTTGGGGCCAATACCTTTTATGGCCAGCATTTCTATTACACCAGGTGGAGTTTGGGTTATTAAATCTTCAAGTTCTTGTAGGGTATTGCTTTGTAAAAGTTCCCAAATTTTGGCGGCAAGGCTTTTGCCAATGCCATCAATGGCTTCTATTTCGGCCAATGTTTTTTCGGCAAGTTTAAAAGGGAGTTTATCTATTTTAAAGTAGCTATTGGCAATAGATTTTATTTTAAATGGATTATGATGGTGTAATTCCATCAGCTGCGAAAGCAGTTTTAGGTGCGATGCTATTTTTTTGTTTTCCATTAATTTTATTTAAGTAGCCAAATATAGTGATATTAATTATTTGGGCGTGTCGCCTAAAAGCCAACTTTATAATAGCTATGATTTTTATTTTACTATCTCGGCTTTAAAATAGGGTTACACAAAAATTGTAAAAACAGCAATTAGCACATGATTAAAAGAGGTAATTACAGCTAGGTATTTATAAACAATTGTAGCTACCAAGCCTTGTGAAGAAACATGAAATTAATTTTAGAGAGGCACATTCGTGGATTGTAAGTTATTAAGCATAAGCACCAAACGTATGGCTTTCCTCGAGGAAAAAACACCAACAAAAAGCTAACCTTGAGTAAATTACGCAAAAAACTGTACCCCTTAGAGGGATGTAGTTTTTTTTACCTTCCAAAATAAAAATCTTGTTTATCTACTCTATTAGGGTCTTCAAGCGGGAATTCTTTACGCATTGGGAAAGCTTCCATATCATCAACATTTAAAATCCTGACTAAATTTGGATGTCCCTCAAATAATATCCCAAAAAAATCATACGTTTCACGCTCCATCCAGTTGGCACCGTTCCATAAAGTGGTGGCGGTGGGTATGGTGGGATTTGATGTTGGGATAAAAACTTTTATACGTAACCGCACATTATTTACCAAGCTGTGTAAATGGTAAATTACGCCCAAAGCATTTTCGTTATCGGGATAATGTATGCCGGTAATATCGGTTAAAAAAACAAAACTTAAAGTAGCATCGTTTTTTAGGTACGATAATATTTCGGTAATATTATCGCTAGTGGTTTCGATGGTTAACAAGCCGTAAGGTTCTGTTACGTTGCTAAACTTACCCTCTAAATTGCTGGTAAGTTGTGCTAATACTTGTTGGTTGCTTATTTTACCCATTACTGGATTCCGTATTTGTTTAACAATGCTTTGTATTCGGGCGATTCGCGTCTTCGTAACGATTCGTTTTTTACCAACTCTTGTATGTTGTTAAAACCGTTTATAATGGCTTCGGGGCGTGGTGGGCAACCTGGTACATATACATCAACGGGTATTATCTCATCAATACCTTGTAGTACCGAGTAGGTATCAAAAATACCGCCACTACTGGCGCAAGCACCTACGGCAATTACCCAGCGGGGTTCGGCCATTTGTATATAAACTTGCCTTAAAACGGGTGCCATTTTTTTGGCTATGGTGCCCATTACCATTAATAAATCGGCTTGGCGGGGCGAAAACGACGGACGCTCAGACCCAAACCTCGAAAAATCGTAATGCGAACCCATTGTTGCCATAAACTCTATACCACAACAAGAAGTGGCAAAAGGTAAAGGCCACAACGAGTGCGACCGGGCTAAACCTATAACTTTATCTAATGATGTGGCAAAAAAACCCGAACCTTCTACACCAGCTGGGGCGTTTACCATTTTTATATCGCTCATCTATTTAAAAAATCGTTTTTTTTGAGTAAATATGAATGTAATTTTATGATTACATAACAAGGGTGTAATTTATTAACTAATTATTTATGCTTAGGGCAATTATCTAATTTAGAATAATTCTTAATCCCAGTCTAAGGCTTTCTTTTTAACCACATAAATAAAGCCTAAAAGTAGGGTACCCATAAAAATAAACATTTCTATTAATCCATTAAGGCCAAATTGCCTAAAATTTACTGCCCAAGGGTACATAAATATAACCTCCACATCAAACAAAACAAATAAAATAGCTACCACAAAATACTTGATAGAAAACGGCTGGCGGGCATTACCTACAACCTCAATCCCCGATTCGAAAGCGGTAAGTTTAACATCGGTAGTTTTACGTTTAGGGCCAATTAAGTGGGTAAGTAGCATTGTAAATGCTACAAAACCTAATGCCACAGCAATTTGTATAATTATGGGAAGGTAATTTATGGGAGTGCTAATGGGTTCCATTGTGTTGTGATGTGTTTTTTATTTGTGCAAATATAATTAAATATTGCAAAGTTGCCAAGGGGGCTTTCGGGCAGTTAAAATATTACTAAGGCCATAAAATTTTAAATTATAGCCGTATATTCGTGGCTATGCTTACAAGTTTTACATTTTATAAATACCAAGGTGCAGGTAACGATTTTGTACTTATAGATAACCGTAGCGGTATTTTTAACCCATTTAATTATGATTTGATAGGTAAAATATGCCACCGCAAATTTGGTATAGGTGCCGATGGCTTTATGTTACTACAAAATGCCGAAGGCTATGATTTCGAGATGCTTTACTATAATGCCGATGGACAGCCAAGTAGCATGTGTGGCAATGGTGGCCGCTGCATTGTAGCATTTGCCAAGCGGCTAGGCATTATTAAAACCGAAACTACATTTTTAGCTGTTGATGGTTCGCATTATGCCACAGTTGATGAAAACACACATTGGGTAAGCCTACAAATGATTAATGTAGATACCGTTAGCCGTGATGATGATGCCTACGTACTTAATACAGGTTCGCCACATTATGTAAGTGTAGTGGATGAAGTAGAAAGCCTAAACATATTTGAACTCGGCAAAGCCATACGCAATAATCCCAACTATATACACCAAGGCATTAATGTAAACTTTGTAGCCCAAAAACAAAACCACATAGCTGTACGCACTTACGAACGTGGTGTAGAAAACGAAACCCTCGCCTGTGGCACAGGTGCTACCGCCGCCGCACTAGCCATTGCCATCCAAAATAACAGCATTGGCCATAATATTACGCCTGTAAAAGTAATGGGCGGCCACTTAAATATACAGTTTCAGTACGATGGAAGCCTATTTACCCAAGTATTTTTGCAAGGACCAGCCGTTATGGTATTCCAAGGAAATTACCAAATAACTAAAGCATTTTAATTTTTTTATTGATGAAAATATTAACCCCCAAGTACATTACCTTTTTTATGATTGTGCTGATAGTATCGCCGCTTATAGGTATGTTTTTATTAAACGAACAACTTAACGCAGCTTTTTTGGCTCGAGCTATTTTTACCGCCAGTTTAAGTACCGTAGTATATTTTATGCTTAGCAAGAGGTTAGATAACAAATAAATAGCAATATATCCAAGTTTAAAAACCCGTAAATACCTCGCCTTTATTTATTTGCCACAAATACACAAATTTAGCCATAAATGCGTTGTTTTAAAGATTTAGGTGCTCCCACAACCTTTATCTATATAATTAACTGATCGTATAAATATGATTTGTAAATTATTTTAAGCTAGTTTTTTAACCTAAAAAAACGCCAACTAAGTCCAAGTCGTAAA
>JAAFJW010000032.1 GCA_013298995.1 Sphingobacteriales bacterium
GTGTGTAAGCAAGTGTTTAATAGGTTTAGATATTTTATGTACCACAACCTGTGGGCCAAACCATGTTTTAAATTGCGTATCGGCAATAATGGCCTCAACAGTTTGCGGGCTATCACTTTCTATAGAAGGGAAATCGTATAAGCCCGCCCAAATATCGGCGTTATTACGCCTTTTAATAATTAATTTATCTTTGCTAGGCACAACAAAAAAATACATAAATCTTTTTTTTGGCGGTTTTTTTTTGAGTTTAACAGGTAACACATCTATTTTATGGTGGGCAAAAGCCCAACAAGTAAGCCTTAAAACGCAATGGTTACAAGCTGGTTTTTTTGGGGTACACACCAAAGCACCAAACTCCATTATAGCTTGGTTGTATTGCGATGGCACATGGTTTTCAATTAATGTATTGGCTAATTTTTGAAACATTTTTATCCCTTCGCTAGTATTAATTGGCATATCAATACCAACGTAACGAGCCAGTACACGGTACACATTCCCATCTACAACCGCCCGTTTTTCATCAACCGAAAACGACGATATAGCCGCAGCCGTGTATGGGCCTAGTCCTTTTAGTTTTATTAAATCAGCGTAAGCGGTAGGAAAAACCCCTGCATAATTATTTTTTATTTCTTGGGCAGTTTTTAGCATATTACGAGCCCTTGAATAATATCCCAAGCCTTGCCATAATTTTAAAACCTCATCTTCGCTAGCATTTGCAAAACTTGTAATGTTAGGAAAACGCTCTCGAAACCGATAATAATAAGGCATACCTTGCGCTACACGGGTTTGTTGTAGTATAATTTCCGACAGCCATATCAGGTACGGATTGCGTGTATTTCGCCACGGAAGCACCCTTTTATTTAACCGATACCAATTTATTAAGGCCATTCCAAAATCCATTTTAATATAATTTATGGTAAATTTATTACGTTTATGTAGTGTAGCAATTGTTATTTAAGCAATTAGAAAAAAAATATGTTATAATATTTTTCAAACTCAACTAAAAAATATACTTTTGCAACCCCAAATCTATTGGTTTAATTATAAAAAAGAATAATATTTAAAAATGACAAAGGCAGAAATTATTGCAGAAATTGCAACCAAAACTGGAATTGAAAAAGTAGATGTAACAGAAACTGTTGAAGCTTTCTTCCACGTAGTTAAAAAAGCCATGATAGGTGGCGAAAATGTTTATGTAAGAGGCTTTGGTAGCTTTGTAGTTAAAAAACGAGCCGAAAAAACAGCCAGAAACATCTCGAAAAATACGGCAATTATTATCCCAGCACATTTTGTCCCTAGCTTTAAACCTGCAAAAATATTTGTAGAAAAAGTAAAAACAGGTAATAAATAGTAGGTAATTTTTTCGTTTTTAATATAAAACTAGGTGCTAAAATCTAAACAACTTGTAGCTGTTGTAGCTGTTATGGCTGTAATATGCTTTTTATACAGTTTAGATATCAAAGGTTTAGTAAAGCCAAAGGGTGATAGAGGTATAAATTCGCCACCAAACGCATCTCAAACAATTAATAGCCAGCTTATTTCAAGCAGTGCTAAAAGTTTACTCAATGCCAATTTGGCAAACCAGATAACTAACATTGAAGATGCGGTTAAAACCGCATCGGGCGCACAGAAACTAGTTTTACAAAAACAATTGCTTCAAAAATGGGACGATGTAAATCAACCCGCACCAGCAGCTTTTATTTCAGAAGAAATAGCTATTGCCCAAAACTCGTTTAAAAACTGGTTACTAACAGGCGATAAATTTACCCAAGCGTACACAAATTATAAAGACTCTAGTGCTATACCAGCACTAGTTGCTAAGGCTATATTTGCATACACCAAAGCCTTGGCCATTAACGGTGCAAGCCTTGATGCTAAAACAGGCTTGGGCGTTGCCTACGTTACCGAAGGTAAAAACCCCATGCAAGGCATACAGTTATTGCTAGGTGTAGTAAAGCAGCAACCTAATAATTTGAAAGCGAATATGAACTTAGGCTTGTTTTCGATGAAATCAGGGCAGTTTGATAAAGCAGTTAACCGCTTTAAAACCGTATTAACGGTGCAACAATCGCCCGAAGCATATTTTTACTTGGCAACCAGCTACGAAAACTTAGGGGCTAAACCCGAAGCCATATTGGCTTATGCCAAAAGTAAAGAGTTAGCCGCCGACCCTGGCCTAACAAAATTTGTTGACCAAAAAATTAAAGAATTAAATAATAAATAAAAACATTTTAAAAATCATAAATTATGCCAAGCGGTAAAAAAAGAAAAAGACATAAAATGGCTACCCATAAACGTAAAAAACGTTTAAGAAAAAACAGACACAAGAAAAAATAGGATTTTACGTGTAACACCTAAGCTTTTTAAATCAAAAAACTTAGGTGTATAAATTGTAATTTATTTTAATCTTATGTTGGATTGGAAGTTTAAGAAATTAAATTTTCACAAATAAAGTAGCTGTTGGTAAAGGAGTTAATTATTAATTCGGCCTCAAATGGGGTAACTATTGCATTATTGCAAGACAAGCAACTTGTAGAACTTAACAAAGAGCAAACCAACAACAACTATGCTGTTGGTGATATTTATATGGGGCGCATAAAAAAAATTATGCCCGGTTTAAATGCTGCTTTTGTTGATGTTGGCTACGAGAAAGATGCTTTTTTGCATTATTTAGACCTAGGTCCACAGGTGCAATCATTGCTTAAATTAACCAAAATTGCTCGTGGTAGTAATTTTGACGATACGCTTTTAAATAATTTTAAGCGAGAAGATGATATTGAAAAATCGGGTAAAATATCTAGTGTTTTAACCAAAAATCAATTATTACCGGTACAAATAGCCAAAGAACCTATCTCAACCAAGGGGCCACGGTTAAGTTCCGATTTATCGCTTGCCGGCAGGTTTGTGGTGTTGGTTCCGTTTTCGGATGTGATATCTATATCAAAAAAAATACGCAGCAATACCGAGCGAATACGCTTACGCAAAATCGTAGAGGGTATAAAGCCTAAAAACTTTGGCGTAATTATTAGAACCGTATCCGAGCATAAAGGCGTTGCCGAAATCCAAAAAGATATTTTAGATTTAATATCAAAGTGGGAAGCCTTTATGGCAAAAATGCCCACAACAGCCCCTTCTAAGCGTATTTTTGGCGAAATGGGTAGGGCTTCAACCATTTTACGTGATATTTTAAATGACGATTTTACAAATATTTATGTAAACGAAGTCGCTATTTTCGACGAAATAAAATCGTATGTTCATGAGATTTCGCCCGATTTAGAAAAAATTGTAAAAATTTATAAAGGCAAAGAACCTATTTTCGAGCATTTTGGTATCGATAAACAAATAAAAGCCGCCTTTGGCCGCACAGTAAACCTTGCTGGCGGAGCCTACCTAGTGGTTGAACATACCGAGGCATTACACGTAATTGATGTGAATAGCGGTAACCGTACCGCCATTCCCGAAAATCAAGAGCAAAACGCATTACAAGTAAATAAAGAAGCTGCCAAAGAAATTGCCCGCCAATTACGCCTGCGAGATATGGGAGGTATTGTAGTAATTGATTTTATTGATTTACACAAAGCCCCAAACCGCAAAGAACTATTTGACTTACTACGCAGCGAAATGCTGTTAGATAGAGCCAAACACACCATTTTGCCTCCAAGCAAATTTGGCTTAGTACAAATTACTAGGCAAAGGGTTAGGCCCGAAATGAATATTATTACCAACGAAAAATGCCCATCATGCAATGGTACAGGCGAAATTACTGCCAGCATTATTTTGTTGGATGATATTGAAACCAATATGAACTACATTTTGCAAGAACAAGCCGAAAAAGGAATTTCTCTTAACGTTCATCCTTATATAGAAGCGTATATCAAAAAAGGATTGTTTTCTATCCAAGTAAAATGGTTTATCAAATATAAACAATGGATTAAAGTACACGCTGTGGCTTCGTATTCGTTAACCGAGTATCATTTTTTAAACGCAAAACAAGAGGGTATAAAGCTATAAAAGCGATTTTATACAGATAAAAAAACACTTACAAAAAAGCCATCGTTATAAAAATCGATGGCTTTTTTGTTGAAAAAATAATCGGGCGTAATCAATAGCCCTAAAGATTTTTTAAATTTGACAGATGAAACCTTCAGAAATTAACCTTAAATTTTCGGAACTCCAAATAAAGCTAGCCACCGAGTTTGATAACGAACGCCCCGATTTAAAAGTAATACTTTTTTTAATTGGAGTGCAAGAACTAGGCAAAGGCCCTCAAAAATTTAGCAAACGCCAAAAAGAAGAGTTAATGCACATTGCCAATTGTAGGCTATTTGCCCAAATGGGGTTTTACGAACTCGATGGCACCGACCAAGATGGCTGGCCTCATTGGCACATTGTAAAAGCCATCCCCAATTATACCTTACTTGAGCAAGAACTGATACTTAAATCATTGATGGTAAACTATTTTGAAGAATTAGGGTATTGATTAAAAAAAATGATTTCACAAAAATATGAAAATAATTTCCTATAACGTTAACGGTATAAGAGCCGCCATAAACAAAGATTTTTTGGCTTGGTTACAAGCCACCGATGCCGATGTGGTATGTTTACAAGAAATAAAAGCCACACCCGACCAAATTGTGGACTTACTTTTAATTGAACAATTGGGCTATAAACATTATTGGTATCCCGCCCAAAAAAAAGGGTACAGCGGTACAGCAATATTATCTAAAACCGAGCCTTTGCATGTACAATATGGCTGCGGTATAGAAGATTTTGACTTTGAAGGCCGAACAATTAGAGCCGATTTTAAAGAATTTTCGGTAATTAGTGCTTACTTTCCATCGGGTAGTAGTGGCGAAGAAAGGCAACTTTTTAAATACCAGTTTTTAGATAAATTTGCAAGCTATATAGATAAATTAAAATGCGAGATACCTAACCTAATTATCTCGGGCGATTATAATATTTGCCACCAAGCCATAGATATACATAACCCAAAATCAAATGCTAACTCATCGGGCTTTTTACCCGAAGAACGAGCATGGATGGATAATTTTTTAAAAAGTGGCTTTATTGATACTTTTAGGCATCTAAACCCTCACCCACATCATTATACTTGGTGGAGTTACAGGGCTGGTGCCCGAAACAAAAACTTGGGCTGGCGTATTGATTATCATTTGGTAACAAACGCATTGGCTAATGCCATTAAACGGGTAGCAATATTGCCCGAAGCCAAACACTCGGACCATTGCCCTATTTTACTGGAATTAGATATCGAGCTATAAAATAGTTACTAGGCGTACACTTTTTATTCCCAATCATAGGTTACTTACATCCTTTTTTGACCTAAAAAGCAAAAATTTTTTAAAAAAACAGTAGAAATTTGACTATGCCACCCTGTGTAATTGTTTTTTCATAAACAAATTTTTAAATATAGCAATTTTTAAGTCAGATTATTTACATTTGATGTGCTATTAATTATTTATTGGTATTATTGCATTATGCCTTATACGCAAACACGTTACATATTTTTATTACGCATTGTATTATCAATAACCGATTTGTTATTACTAAACATTGCTTTTTTTGGCAGTTTTTACATCATCGAATTTTTCGGGCAGTTATTGCATCCCTTATCGTATCAAAAATATTTGGTATTGGTTAATTTAATTTGGATTGTAAGCGCAAGTATTTACCGTATGTACCATGTAGAAATGGTAAAAACAGTAGAGGCAATTTTAAGAGTTACTTGGCGAAGCCTAGTGCTTAATATATTTATTTTTTTATTTTATTTAACCTTTACAAACGATACTTTTTTATCTCGCGAGTTTTTGTTTGTATTTTATTGCTTACTTGCATTTTTTTTATTTTTAAGCAGGTTTTTAGGTTCGTTATTCGAAATGCTGCTTACCCGCCAATACGGCATTGGCACACCCGTAGCTATTTTGGGCAATAATGCAACGGGTAATAAACTAGGCAGTTTTTTTTCTAACAGCCGTAATTTTAAGTTTATGGGATTTTTAGATCCTGAAAACGACGAAAAATCTTTGTTTTTGGATAGCATAGGTACACTTAAACCCTCTACCATCGAGCAACTCAGAAAAGCGGCCCAATTGGGTGTAAAAGATGTTTATGTATCGCTTACACCCAAACGAATGCACTATGCCAAATACCTTTTACTAGAAGCCGAAAAACAATGTGTAAGGCTAAAATTTGTTCCCGATTTTTTAGGTGCGATGGAAATTCCTTTTAACGTATCTTATTTAGAGGGCTTTCCTATTATTACGCTACGTAAAGAACCCTTGGATAATATGCAAGCAAGGTTTAAAAAGAGAGTATTAGATACTGGCTTTTCTTTACTCGTAACGGTGTTAATTTTATCGTGGCTAGTACCTATTATTGCTTTATTGATAAAACTAGATTCGAAAGGGCCTGTTTTTTTTATGCAAAACCGGGCAGGCCGAGGAAATGTAACCTTCAAAATATTCAAATTTAGATCTATGAAGGTAATGGATAAGTCCAGCACATTTAAACAGGCATCAAAAAACGATGATAGAATTACCCGTGTAGGTAAGTTTTTAAGAGCCACTAGTTTAGATGAAATACCTCAGTTTTTTAATGTTTTACTAGGCTCGATGAGCGTGGTAGGCCCACGCCCACATGTACCCGAATTAAACCATCAATACCACGAAATTATCGAAAAATATATGGTACGTAACTTTGTAAAACCAGGCATAACAGGCTGGGCACAAGTAAACGGATGCCGAGGCGAAACTACCGAAATTTCACAAATGGAGGAAAGAGTAAAATACGATATAAGCTATACCGAAAAATGGTCGGTAATGCTAGATATAAAAATAGTTTTTATGACTATTTTTAATATCCTAAAAGGCGAAGAAAATGCTTATTAAGTTTATATAGCCTTAAATTGTGGTTATTTTTGGTTACAAAAACTTAATTAAAAATAACGAAATGCTAACAGAAAAAAGTAAGGCTAAAAACACAATATTGCCCAATATTAGTGCAGCTGTGTTTTGTTCTTCGGGTTTTAAAAGATTAACTTTTTGGATAACTGGTTTAATATAATTGAGCATGGCGGTTAGGTTTATTTGGGTTTATTATATATTTGTTAATTATACATGTTATAACGCCTAAATTATATATTTGTTACCATCCAAAGTGCGTTTATCAATAAAAAAACATCTTTTATGTTACTTTTGAGAATTTGTTAAACATTAAATTACAATGTTAAATTATTGTTAAAGAAACGATTTTTTAGGTATCAATATGAAATGGTTTTCGGGAATGTTCAAATGCTTTTATTTACGTTTTTATAGCATTTTTGAAAAAAGTAAGTGCAAACAGAAAACTCAACACGCTAAAAAAGCATTTTTAATGTCGGATTTGTGATTTTTGATTTGGAAAGAGCGAGTAAAAGGGGTGCACATATTATTGGGGTTTGCAAGAACGATAGCACAAAAAATCATACATCAAAAAAATAACAAATCAACACAATCTGTTCTACTTTATTTCGAAGCAACCTACATCCGAGGGGAAAGTCCGGAGTATGTTTTTTAAATCAAATTTTATAAATTGATTGTAATAAGGGTTTAGCGACAAATCAGCACCTATATTTTGTGCGGGGCTGTTTCCTGCTAATAGATAATTGTCTTTTTTAGCATCTTGAAAAAGCGGGTCGGTATTTAAGCGATTACTTTGGTCGTAACTTTTATTGGTTTTTAAAAGGTTTGATTTTACATTGGTAACAAAAGGCTTGTTACCCGTATTGTTTATCAAAAATTCGTTATCTACATTTCCCCATACAATATTGTTGGTAAAGGTTAAGTCAAAATTTTTAAATCGGGGCATACCATCTTCGTTATTATCGCTAAATATCACCGAGGGCGTTTGGCGGGCTACACTTGTGGTAATATTGGCAATGGTATTGTGGTAAAAAAAGTAATTGCCACCGTATAAGCCCATAATCACATATTTGCCACAGTTGTACATTAAGTTATTAATAGCTACTACATGGCTGTTGTATGCCATTATACCGGCCACTGTATGGTTTTTAATAATACAGTTGGTTACAAGTAGTTTGGGGTTAATATTTGGGCTAACCGAATCCACCTGCAAGCCTACCAAAGCATTTTTTACAGTACAATAGTTTAGCGTATTATCTTTACTTGTTTCGCCAAAATGTATCCCTTTCCACTGTCCTGGTTCATCGCGGTATATTCTTTCGGTTCTATCGCTACAAAAAGTGATGCTATCGTTTAAGCTACCACTGGCTTGCAATGTGCCATAAACCATCATTTGGGCATTGCTATGGAAATAAAGTTTTGCCCCTGGCTCTATTTTGGCCTTTACATTTTGTGCTATGTTTAGCGGTTTAAATATAAGGTAGGGGATTCCTTTTTTAAAAGTAAAATCTTGGTTAATTGTTTTTGCGTTTAAGTAAATGGCATTTTGCCCATAGGCTACTACGGGTATTTTTTGTAAGTTTCCGTTGGTTAAAAACTCCAAAGTATCTTGCACCAAAAACGGAGCGTTGGCTACCGTAGGGTTGATAATTGCTTTTACAAATAGGTAAATAGAATCTTTACTATTTACCCTAATATTATTAACTGATGCTTGCGAAACGCCATTGATATTTATTTTAAAGGGGGAGTTTTGGCCTCCTACTAATCGGATATTACTTATTTGGATATTTACTTTGGAGGTATTGAAAATTTTAACACTCCTTGATGTTGAGCCTATACTGGTAAAAACGGTGTCGAATAAGATGGAATCGGTAGAAAAATTTAGTTTATTTTCGGGGTTGGTGCTTATACCTTGGTCGCGTTTACAGGCCGCAATTATAGCTAGGCTTAGTAATAATATGGTGGTTATATTTTTCATTTTTTTTATGCTAAGTTAATATACAGTAAAGGCAATGCCAACAATAATAATGTGTGTGTAGCCCACTTTTTGTAATGCTAAAGCGCAGGCCTCGAGGGTGGCACCTGTGGTAATGGTGTCATCAACCAACATAACGCTTTTATATATGGGGTTATATTGGGCTACAAATATATCTTCCATGTTTTTATAACGGTTATACCGTGATTTATTTACCTGACTTTCTGAGGCGTGTACCCTTGTTAATACCGATGTATCAACGGTTATTTTCATACTTTCGGATAGCCCTATTGCAAATTGTTCGCTTTGGTTATAGCCTCGCCTGCGTAACCTACTTTTGTGCAACGGTACTGGCACAATTAAATCAACTGCGTTATAGATATCAACAGTTGCGAGTTGTTTTCCGTACATATTACCTAGTTGTATGCCAAGCTGGGCTTGGTTATGGTATTTAAGTTGGTGCATAATTTTTTGCACTTTGCTACTTTTTTTAAAATATACGAAAGCGGCAGCGGCCAATATATTAATACGCCCCCAAAAAAGTTTCGTTACTTGGTTATCGGCTTGCTGGTGAAAATTGGTATAGGGTAAATCAACCAAGCAATGTAGGCATATCGAGTCTTCGGTTTTTGTTAATCCTCGGCCACAGCCACAACATAAGCTAGGGAATATTATAGAAACAAAATCTTTTAAATAATCTAGTAATAAGCCCATTAAACAGCATTTTCTTTAACGGCAAGTTGCCCACAGGCGGCATCAATATCTTTACCTCGGCTTCGCCTAATGTTGGTATTTATGCCACAGCTTTTAAGGTAATTGGCAAAAATATCTATTTTATCACCATCGGCATTTTGATAAGTAGCAAATGAAATGGGGTTATATTCGATAATGTTTACTTTGCAGGGTATGTGTTTACAAAATTTGACCAATTCTTTGGCATCGGTTAAGCTATCGTTAAAATTATCAAAAACAATGTATTCGTAGGTTACGGGGTTTTTTGTTTTGGCGTAAAAATATTTTAAAGCATCGGCCAGTGCGTTTAGGCTATTGGCTTCGTTAATGGGCATAATTTCGTTGCGCTTGGTATCATTGGCGGCGTGTAGAGATAGGGCGAGGTTAAATTTCACATCATCATCGCCTAGTTTTTTAATCATTTTGGCAATACCAGCGGTTGAAACCGTAATACGCTTAGAGGCCATATTTAAGCCATCTTCGGCAGTAATACGCTCTATTGATTTTAATACATTGGCATAGTTTAATAAAGGTTCGCCCATTCCCATATATACAATATTGGTTAAACCGATGGCGTAATTATCGGTAGCTTGTTTGTTTATAAGTACTACTTGGTCGTATATTTCATCGGCATTTAGGTTGCGCTTACGTTCCATATAACCTGTGGCGCAAAATTTACAGGTAAGGCTACAGCCTACTTGTGATGATACGCAGGCTGTCATCCGCTCGGTAGCGGGTATCAATACGCCTTCGATTAAGTGATTATCGAACAGCTTAAAAGTGCTTTTTATAGTTTTATCGTTGCTAAATTGGGTGCTATTAACAGTAATGGCATTAATGGTAAAGTGTTGCGTTAGTTTTTCTCTTAGTTCTTTGGATAGGTTGCTCATTTCGTTAAACGAGTGCGACGATTTTTTCCACAGCCATTCGTAAACCTGGTTGGCTCTAAAATTTTTTTCGCCCAATTGGGCAAATGCTGTACGCAGGTTTTCTAATGAAAAACTTCTAATATCTTGCTTGGTTTCCGTTTTTAACATTGGCAACAAAATTAGTGTTTTAGTTTTTATTACGATGGGTTTAATGTGAGGGAATTAAATAAAAATTTCTCCGCTCCGCGTGGTTGGTACAAACACCATGCGTTAGTGTTTGGTGTGCCACCATAGTTGTTAACATAGCAAGTAACTAACTTATTTACATAAAGTTGAAAATAAATTTACGAACAGGACGTAATTACCCCTTGAAGATGGAATGCCAATTACTGGGTAAATTGGTTTGGGTGTTGTTAAATTGGCAATTATTCAAAACTTGCAATAATTACCTAAGAACCGTAAAATCTGAGACAGGTATGAGTACCATTAAGTTCGGCAAAAGATGCTTAAAATTCTCGGAATCATTAAGGCAACTTATCTTAAAAACCTTATCTGTAGAGAATTGGCTATTGCGGGAGTTCTTACCTTTGATGGACAACGCTTTCTGCGAAGCCCCAAAAGGTAAAATTACTCATTATCAAACACTTAATTCACTAAGTTAACAACTATGGTGGCACACCAAACGCTAAAAATATATGGCACCACCTCATCTTTTAAACAGCACACAAATACACTAGCTGTGCATTAATTGCTCTATTTCATCTGCCTCAATAGGGATATCGGCCATCAAATCTATTGGGCCATTTGGGCTAATTAAAATATTGTTTTCGAGCCTTATGCCCAAGTTTTCTTCCTTTATATATATACCAGGTTCGCAAGTTAATACATTGCCCACCGCAAATGCTTGGTAGCGACTAGCCAAATCATGCACATCTAAACCCAAATGGTGCGAAGTGCCATGCATAAAGTATTTTTTATAGGCAGGCATTTTGGGGTCTTGTTTTGCTACATCATGTTTGCTTAGTAAATTTAGTTTTACGAGTTCAGCAGTCATTATTTTACCTACTTCATCGTGGTAATCGTTCCATACAGTGCTAGGAAGCAGCATTTGTTTTGCTTCTTTCATCACGTGTAACACGGCATTATAAACCGCTTTTTGCCTTTCGGTAAATTTTCCATTTACAGGTATGGCTCGGCTCATATCGGCATTATAGTTGGCATACTCGGCACCAAAATCAAATAAAACAACATCGCCATCAGCACATATTTGGTTATTATCGTTATAATGTAATATACAAGCATTTTTGCCAGATGCGATAATAGGCGTATAAGCATGGCCTGTGGCTCTTTGTTTAATAAATTCATGAATAACCTCGGCTTCAATCTCGTACTCGGTAACATTTGGCTTCACAAATTTTAAAACCCTATTAAAAGCATCCTTTGTAATACCACACGCTATTTTAATTAAATCAACCTCGGCTTGCGATTTTACTGCCCGTAATTGTTTAAACAGAGGGGCTGCCCGTAAAAAATGATGTAAAGGATATTTTTTTTTGATTTCATTTATAAAAAACGAGTTACCATCTATTACCGAACCCGAATTTCGGTCATTTTCATTCGTATTCAAATAAATATAATCACAATAAAACACCAATGACGATAAAATGTTATCAAACTCGGATAACCAATGCACATTTTTAATACCTGATTGATTTTGCGCCTCAATTAGGCTTAATTTATTGCCTTCCCACTGCGCAATTTGCGAGTTTGTGTGCTTGATAAACAGCACTTCGCGATAAATAGGGTTGCTAAATGAAGGAAAAAGTAATAAAATTGTATCTTCTTGGTCGATGCCCGTTAAATAAAATAAATCGGCATTTTGCTTAAATACGAAACTTTGATCGCCACTTTTTAAATATTCGCTATTCGATTTTATTATACATAAAGAATTATTAATAAGGTTATTACACATATTTTTTCTGTTATGTATAAAAATATTATTACTTAATGTAAGGTATTTCATAAAAAAATAATATAATTGCAATTAAAATAAAAGCACAAATAATTACTTTTATTCCAATTTTTTTTGGGATGAAGTATGTTTTATTTGTACAAGTCAAACTTATAAATTATTTTTACAAAAAAATTTACAACAATACTTTAAATTACTTAACCTCTAAAAAGAAGAAATTATGAATTATTCTACATTAAAGAAAACTGTTGCCTTGTCGTTGGCCACGGCTTTTGCTGTTGCAGCAAATGCACAAGATTCAACGAGTACAGCAACTAGCAGTTCCGCAAAAACATTTGGCGGACGCAAACAATTCAGAACCATGTCTGTCGGTATATTTGCTGGCGCATCTACCCCAAGTGTAGTGCTGGGTGGAAGAAATGACTTAGGAGCAAACCTAGAATTCGGCGATGCTTCTCCTATGTTATACTACGGTATAAACCTAAGGAAACAATTGTCAAACACGTTTGGCATTCAAGCCAACATTGCTCGTGGTAAGTTTCAAGCCTACAACAAAAAACAAGCATTTACTTCACCTTGGGCTCCTGGTAAGCAATTAAGTACCGCAGTTACCGATGTAGCCTACGATGTAAACTTAAGCGGTGTATTAAATGTATTTACTTTCGATTACCTTAAACGTACCAATGCTGCTAAATTTTATGTATCTGCTGGTTTTGGTTTAATGGCTTACGATGTTAAGTTATATTCAACTTACGATAAAGGAAATGGTACACCAGTTGCCGATTTTAAAGGAAAGTACGGTAAAGACAAAAACAACGAATACATTAAAGCAACATACGTTCCTATTGGTTTAGGTTTCAAATTCAGATTATCAGAAATCATAACACTTGATTTAGGTTATGATATGAAATTTATTGATGCTGATAACTTTGACGGATATTACGCTAAAAATAACTTAGATAAAGTATCTGTTTACCGTGGTGGTTTAGAGTTTGTTTTAGGTTCTAAATCAAAACCTGATATTAACTACGCTAACCCAGTAGCGATGATGTACGATGAATTAAAAGATCCTACATTACGCCAAGAAGTTGAGGCTTTAAAAGGTCGTGTTACCAATGTTGAGCAATCAGTTGTTGATTTGAAAAAAGATACAGATGGTGATGGCGTTGCTGATCAGTTTGATAAAGATAACAATACACCAGCTGGTGCAGCAGTAGATGCTTCTGGTCGTGTTTTAGATACTGATGGTGATGGTATTCCTGATTACAAAGATACTTGCCCTACCGAAAAAGGTACAAGCGAGTTAAACGGATGCCCAAGCGCAACCTCTATTGATGGTAAAGCTGCCGCATCAGGCGATAATATCCAATTTGAATTTAACTCTTCGGTATTAAAAACAGATTCTTATGCCACTTTGGATAAAATGTCTGCCGAATTAAGAGCTTCATCATCGGCTAAATTATCTTTAGCTGGACACGCATCAGAAGAAGGAACCACAGATTACAACCAACAATTATCTTTAGACAGAGCAAATGCTGTTAAAACTTACTTGGTAAATTCAGGTGTTGATGCTAAAAAAATTGTAGCAATTGGTTATGGCGAAACTCGTCCAATTGCATCTAACGAAACCGAAGAAGGTCGTATGAAAAACCGTCGTGTTGAGTTTAGAAAATAAAATTTAATTTTTAAATTTTTAAAAAAAGAGTCTCGAAAAAATCGAGACTCTTTTTTTATTTATACCTTATTTATGTATTTTTTCAGAAAAAAAGATCCCTCCAGGCCCACAAACTTTAACCTTAAAGTAATGCACTGGATAAACCGTATAGCCATATTGATGTTTTTGGGAGGCATTATTTGGAAACTTATTGATTGGTTTATACTTAAAAAATAGCATCATGCACAAAACCATCGAAACCACCCATGCGCCACAGCCCATAGGGCCATATAGCCAAGCAGTAATGGCTGGTAACACTTTATATGTTTCGGGGCAAATAGCCATTGTACCAGCAAGCGGTGCTTTAATTACCGAGCAAATTGATAAAGAAACCATACAAGTAATGGAGAACCTACAAGCGGTATTATTTGCAGCTGGTATGGGTTTTGCCAATGTTGTAAAAACTACTATATTTTTAAGTAATATGGACGATTTTGCCATTGTAAATGAAATTTATGGAACTTATTTTACCGCCAATTATCCCGCCCGAGAAACGGTAGCGGTAAAAACATTACCCAAAAACGTAAACGTAGAAATAGCTGCCATAGCTGTTAAATAAAATGAAAGCGCAAAAAAATACATACCTTATTGCCATATTATCGGCAGGTGCTTTATGGGGCTTTATGGTTTTTCCTTTACGAGCCCTAAAATTATACAGCGCACAGCAAATACTTAATGGCCGTATTTTTGTTGCTTTTTTTATGGTTTGGGTAATTATTTTACTGTTTAAAAAGCAAACGTTAAAAAATAATTACTCAACTCTTTTATCATTAAACTACAAATACCGAAACAAAATACTGCTACTTATTTTAGTATCGGGCATATTAATTACCCTTAACTGGCTTGTTTTTATTTATGTTATAAACCATATAAGTTTAAAATCAGGGGCATTTGCCTATTTATTATGCCCACTTATTACAGCTTTAGGGGGTAATATTTTACTTAACGAACCCCTAAGCAAAATAAAATATATTGCTTTGGTGCTGGCCTTGCTTAGTGTAATAGGCTTAGCTACAGGCTCGCTATACGAAATAATGTGGGCTTTTTTTATAGCCTTAACGTATGCACTTTTTTTAATTATACAAAGGCTTATTAAACAAATAGATAAACTTGTTATGCTTGGTTTACAGTTGTTTATTTCCTTAGTTTTATTGCTGCCACTTTATTTTTTTCAACATATAACTTTACCTACGGCCTTACCCTTTTGGGGATATGTATCTGTAATCGCCTTGTTTTTTACTATTGTACCCTTGCTTTTAAGTTTATATGCTTTACAAGGTTTGCCATCATCAACCATAGGTATAGCCATTTATATTAACCCATTTATATCGCTTTTGATAGCTACATTATACTACCACGAAGAAATTAAGAGCCAGCAATTGGTGTTTTACGCCCTACTTTTTTTAGCCGTAATATTATTTAACCGAGATATTTTAGTAAATATTTTTTCTAAAAACAAAGGAAAACAAATTAAACCTAAACTTGCTTAAATTTTGGAAAACACGTTTCTAAAAACCCCTATCGGATTTTTAAAAGGCGTAGGCCCACAACGAGCCGATGTGCTTAAAAAAGAATTGGGCATAACCTGTTACCACGATTTATTAAGGCATTATCCGTTTAGATACATAGACCGTACAAAGTTTTATAAACTTAACGAAATAGATGCCGAACTACCTTTTATACAAATAATAGTACGCCTAAAAACAGTTGAAGTACTAGGCGAAAAAGCCACAAAACGGCTAGTAGCACAAGCGGTGGACGATACAGGCAATATTGAATTGGTGTGGTTTCAAAGCATAAAATGGATCGAAAAATCATTACAGCCTAACAGCCTCTACGTTATTTTTGGTAAAGTTTCTTTTTTTAATGGGAAGAAACAAATGACGCATCCCGAACTTGAATTATACCAAAGTAATAACCCGAATTTTGGAAACCTAACACTACAACCAGTATATTCATCAACCGAAAAACTAAAAATTTTTGGACTTGATACCAAAGGCATTCAAAAAATTATAGCCAGCCTTATACCACAATGTATGCCCCATATTGAGGACAGCCTACCTGCATACATCACAGGCAAATACCAACTTTTAAACTCGGCAACAGCCTTAAAAAATATTCATTTCCCTAGCGATGCCGATACATTAAAACATAGCACAAAAACTTTAAAATTCGAGGAGTTATTTTTTATTCAATTAAAGCTATTGCGCAACAAGCTATTGCGAACCCAAAAATTTAAAGGCAATGTATTTGATAAGGTGGGCGATAAATTCAACTTTTTTTATAATAATTTGCTGCCTTTTAAACTTACCGAAGCGCAAAAAAGAGTAATAAAAGAAATACGAAGCGATACCCAACAGGGCATGCAAATGAACCGTTTGGTACAGGGCGATGTAGGTTCGGGTAAAACGGTGGTAGCTTTAATGATCATGTTATTGGCTATTGATAACGGCTACCAAGCCTGCCTAATGGCACCTACCGAAATACTAGCAAGCCAACATTATCTATCATTAAAGGCATTATTAAAGGATGATTTTTTACAAATTGCACTACTTACAGGCTCGGTAAAAAAGAAGGATAGGCGAATAATACACGAACAATTGGCCTCGGGCACATTAAACATATTAATCGGCACCCATGCACTTATTGAAGACCCTGTACAATTTAAAAACTTAGGCCTAGCTGTAATTGATGAGCAACACAGGTTTGGGGTGGAGCAAAGAGCCAAATTGTGGAAAAAAAACACCATTCCGCCCCATGTTTTGGTAATGACGGCAACACCCATCCCTCGCACACTTGCCATGACACTGTACGGCGATTTGGATGTTTCGGTAATTGATGAGTTACCCGCAGGCCGTAAACCTATACAAACCTTGCACTTATACGAAAGTAACCGATTGCGTATGTTTGGCCTAATGCGCCAAGAAATTGCCAAAGGCCGCCAAGTATATATTGTTTATCCTTTGATAAAAGAAAGCGCAACACTCGACCTTAAAAATTTATTAGATGGTATTGATGTGATTGCATCCGAATTTCCTTTGCCACAATATAAAATTAGCATTGTACACGGGCAAATGAAAGCCAATGAAAAAGAATTCGAAATGCAACGATTTGTAAAAGGCGAAACTCAAATAATGGTAGCTACAACCGTTATAGAAGTAGGCGTAAACGTACCCAATGCTACGGTAATGGTGATAGAAAATGCCGAACGTTTTGGCTTAGCACAATTGCACCAGCTGCGAGGTAGGGTAGGCCGTGGAGCCGATAGTTCGTACTGTGTACTTATGTCGGGCAATAAATTAACCAAAGATGGGCGCACCCGCCTACAAACCATGGTGCGTACACAAGATGGTTTCGAAATATCGGAAATAGATTTGCAATTGCGTGGCCCAGGAAATATTGAAGGAAAAGAGCAAAGTGGCGTATTAGACCTTAAAATTGCCGACCTAGCCCTCGACCAACAAATTTTATTAGAAGCCCGAAAAACAGTTATCCAACTTTTTGAAGACGACCCCGAGCTTAGTAAACCAGAAAACACGGTACTTAAAAACTTTTTTGCTACCAACAAAGTTGGCATTACTTTAGATAAGATATCCTAAATTTACTACATGGAAAAAGACCCTTACATTGCCTTAAAATATCCCGAGTTTAGGTTTTTTTTATCTATGCGTTTTTTTTTAACGCTGGCCTATCAAGTGCAAGCTGTTATTATAGGCTGGTACGTTTACAGCATTACCAAAAACCCATTATCGTTAGGTTTAATAGGCCTTGCCGAAGCATTGCCTGCCATCGGCATTGCGCTATATAGCGGCTACATAGCCGATAAAGTTGATAGGGCTTTACTTTTACGTTGGGTTTTAACCATCATGTTTACCGCATCGGCAGCTTTGTATTTTATTACGCTGCCCCAGTTAGCAGCACAATTGGCTACACAAACGTTGGTTTTTTTAATTTATATAATCATTTTTATTATTGGCCTTGCCCGAGGATTTTATGCGCCAACAGCTTTTTCGTTAATGGGGATGATTATAAAACGAGAACATTACGCCAACTCATCCACCTGGAACAGTTCTATTTGGCAAACGGGGTCTATTATTGGGCCCGCTTTGGGTGGTTTAATGTATGGGTTTGCTGGGTTAAACCATAGCTTTATTTTAGTAATGATTTTTATGTTATTGTCTGTTTTTTGTGCATTCTTTATAAAAAGACGCCCTCCCGTATATGTACCTTCCACCAATATTTATGCAAGTTTAAGCCAAGGATTAAAATTTGTTTTTAATAATAAAATTATTGTGGGTGCGCTAAGCCTCGATTTGTTTTCGGTATTTTTTGGGGGAGCTGTTGCGTTAATACCTGTTGTAGCCCACGAGGTTTTAAACGTTGGTGCGCAAGAATTTGGCTTTATGCGAGCTGCCCCAGCTGTAGGTGCCGTGGTTACTATGTTTGCTATGACTAGGTTTTCGCCCATGAACAAACCTTGGCGTAACTTATTAGTTGCCATTACAGGCTTTGGTATTTGTATTATTGGCTTTGGCTTATCTAAAAGTTATTACCTATCTATACTATTTTTAGTTTTAGAAGGTGGGTTTGATAGCGTAAGCGTAATTATACGTTCCACCCTTTTACAAATGCTAACCCCTGATGAAATGCGAGGGCGGGTATCGGCAGTAAACTCAATGTTTATAGGTTCATCAAACGAGATTGGGCAATTCGAATCGGGCTTAACCGCCCGATTAATGGGCACTGTACCCGCCATTGTTTTTGGTGGTTGTGTAACGTTAAGTGTAGTGGGTATTACATGGTTAAAAACTAAGGCTTTTGTACATAAAAATTTAGATGAATTGGCAAATTACGGTGCTACGAAAATCAAAAAATAGCTTCGGGCAGCGGGCTTCGGGCAAATTTCGGTTTCAAGCAAATGCTACATCTCACATCAGCAAATCAAAAAATAGCTTCGGGCAAATTTCGGTTTCAAGCAAATCCTACATCTCACATCAGCAATCAAAAATCCCCCACTATTTTTGCCTAAAAAATATTTGAATAGGTGCTCCGGCAAAATCAAAGTTTTCTCTCAACTTGTTCTCAATAAAACGTTTGTAAGGGTCTTTTATGTACTGCGGTAAATTGCAAAAGAAAGCAAACATGGGCGATGTAGCATTTATTTGCGTAATGTATTTTATTTTAATGTGTTTACCCTTAGTGGCGGGTGGGGGTGTTTTTTCTATCAGAGGCAATAAAATATCGTTAAGTTTTGAGGTGGGTATTTTTTTAGTTTTGTTAATATAAACTTTAGCGGCGGCTTCAATGGTTTTAAAAATACGTTGCTTTTCGGTTACGGAAGTAAAAATAATGGGCACATCGGTAAAGGGTTGCAGTTTTTCTTTTATTTTGGTTTCAAATTCTTTTACCGAGTTATGGTCTTTATCAACCACCAAATCCCACTTGTTAACCACAATAATTACGCCTTTTTTATTTTTTTCGGCTAAATGAAAAATGTTAATGTCTTGCGATTCAATCCCGTCAACGGCATCAATCATTAAAATAACCACATCGGCTTCTTCTAACGCTTTTATGGTACGCATTACCGAGTAAAACTCGAGGTTTTCTCGGACTTTGGTTTTTTTACGCAAGCCAGCAGTATCAATCAGCATAAACTCGTGGCCAAACTGGTTGTAATGTATGTGTATGCTATCCCTTGTTGTGCCTGCAATAGGCGTAACAATATTTCTATCTTTACCAATCAGGGCATTAATCATCGATGATTTTCCCACATTTGGGCGGCCTACGATGGCATATTTTGGCAAGCTGTTTTCTTCTACCAGTTCGGTATCAAAATTTTTAATTACTTCGTCTAATAACTCGCCCGTTCCAGAGCCACTCATTGATGATATGCAATAAATTTCGCCCAAGCCTAGGCTGTAAAACGTACTTGCATCTGATTGTAGCTGGAAATTATCAACCTTATTTACCGCTACAAAAACAGGTTTATCGCTTTTGCGCAATATTTGGGCAATATCATCATCAAGGTCGGTAATGCCTGTAGTAACATCTACCACAAATACGATTACGGTGGCTTCTTCAATAGCAATTAAAACTTGCTCGCGTATAGCAGCCTCAAATACATCGGTAGATTGTGCTACATAACCGCCGGTATCTATCACGGTAAAGTTTTTATCCGTCCACTCGCCTATGCCATAATGCCTATCGCGGGTAACGCCACTTTCATCATCTACTATGGCTTTACGGCTTTCGGTTAAACGGTTATATAAAGTTGATTTGCCCACATTGGGCCTGCCTACAATTGCTAAAATATTACTCATTTTTTGTTCTATTACATTCCGATATCTATCATCGGTATGGTTGTATGAATGGGCAAAAATACTCAATTTTTATTGGAGATATTTTTTATTTAAAAAGTTATCAATATTTTTTAAATGTTGTTTAAATAGCGCATTTTTTGGGGCTTCAATTTCTTTGTTACGGTTTTAAAAATACTATTTTTTTATACTTGCGCCCGCATTTGAAACTAAAGTGTAAAGCTATTTTTTAAAGTTTAAAAGCCAATAAATAGGTGAATAAAAACTTAATGTCATTTTTTATAGCCAGCTATTTATAAAATGGATACAATTGCATAAAGCCCATTTTTTTATAAAAATATAGGTTAACCTGAGTTACGATGATTAAACTACAGTATAATTTGCTGTAAATCAATATTATTTACGATTTTAGAGCGGACGGCGTGTTAAAACGCCCTAATTATTACAAAAACAGTATTTATTAATCGAACTTAGGTGTTAGCAATTTATAACCAAAATCATCATACAATGGATAAAAAAATGTATTAATCGAACTTAGGTGAATGAATAAAATTTGCCAATAGCCCTCCTTTTTGTTATCACAAAATTAAAAGCTAAATTCGCACATTAATTTTTTTTGAACAATAAAATACGTACACCCTTGGATATTTTTGAAAAAATAAGTAAAAACATGGGGCCTTTGGGCCAACACTTAAAATGGTCGCATGGTTATTTCTCTTTCCCTAAGCTCGAAGGCGAAATTTCAGCTAACATGAATTTTAAAGGCAAGCCACATTTAGTATGGAGCCTTAATAATTATTTAGGCCTTGCCAATCATCCCGAAGTAAGGGCCGCCGATGCGCAAGCTGCCGCCGATTATGGTTTGGCATACCCGATGGGTGCCCGTATGATGTCGGGCAACTCTACCCATCACGAAAATTTAGAAAAATCATTGGCTAAATTTACAGGTTACGAAGATTCTTTTTTATTAAACTATGGTTACCAAGGCATTATGTCGGCCATAGATGCCCTAGTTGATAGAAACGATGTAATTGTGTACGATGCCGAATCACATGCTTGTATTATTGATGGCGTACGCTTACATATGGGCAAGCGTTATGTATATCTACATAACGATATGGATAGCCTGCGCAAGCAATTACAACGGGCCACCAAACTAGCCGAAGCGCAGGGCGGTGGTATATTGTTAATTACCGAAGGCGTATTTGGCATGTCGGGCGCACAAGGTAAACTTAAAGAAATTGTAGCCTTAAAGCAGGAATTTAATTTTAGGTTATTGATTGATGATGCACATGGCTTTGGCACTATGGGAGCAACAGGTGCTGGCACACACGAACATCAAAATTGTATAGAAGGAGTGGATATTTACTTTGGTACTTTTGCTAAATCAATGGCGGGTATAGGTGCTTTTATTGCATCAACTAAGGATATAACCGATTTTTTACGCTACAATATGCGCTCGCAAACATTTGCAAAATCTTTACCTATGCCCATGGTGCTAGGCTTAGCCAAGCGTTTAGAATTATTGCAAACCCAACCACAATTAAAAGCCAAATTATGGGAAATTGCCACAGCACTACAAAACGGCTTAAAAGAACGAGGCTTTAATATAGGTATTACCAATTCGGTAGTAACACCTGTATTTTTACAAGGTGGTGTTGATGAAGCCACAGCAATTACAATGGATTTGCGTGAAAATTACGGTATTTTTTGCTCCATAGTTATTTATCCCGTAATACCCAAAGGCTTAATTATGCTACGCTTAATACCCACCGCTACACATACTTTAGATGATGTAAACCGCACCTTAGAGGCTTACAAAGAAGTACGTGAGAAACTAGAAAACGGTTATTATAAAGAAAACTTGGTAGATAAAAACACCGCACATGCCTAAAATACAGCCGAGGCAATTATAGCTTTGGCTGTTGATTTTTTTTGTAAGATTCGATTTTTTACGTCGTGGCAGGCAAGTAATCGGGTTGCCCTAATTTTAATAGCAAGCACAAGCCAGTTGAACAAACTTTTAAAAAAATGAGCATAGCCCTTCGCCAACATATCGAAAAAATAACCCCACTTACCGACCAAGAGTTTGATTATATCCTTTCACATTTCACAAGCAAAAAACTCAAAAAACATCAATTTCTAATTCAAGAAGGCGATGGTGTAAGCAACGATTATTTTGTAGTAAAAGGACTTTTGAAAGCCTATCATGTGGATAGCGAAGGAAAAGAATATATCATGCAATTTGCTATGGAAGATTGGTGGATTTCGGATTATCAAGCCTATTTTAACCATACCAAAGCAACGCTTAACATTGATTGTGTTGAAGATGTAGAATTGCTTTGCTTATCACTTCACAATAGAGATAAACTTTGTGCCGACTTACACAAAATAGAACATTTTTTTAGACGAAAATCTAATATGGGTTATGTGGCTTTACAACGCAGAATTTTAGCCATGCTAAACAGCAACGCCAAAGAGCGTTACGAACAGCTACTTTTACAATACCCAGCTTTGTTTCAACGTGTTCCCAAAACTTTAATAGCCGCTTATCTTGGCGTTTCGAGAGAAACTTTGAGTCGTTTTTATTCCTAAGTGTGACATACATCACACCAAACTTGTGATATAGTTCCTGTGTCAGCCGATGAATTGTCATCAATTTTGTATTGTAAAATTTAAACAACCATTAAAATGAAAAAGACAGTTTTATCAATCGCATCAGGAATTATGGCTATCGCAGGTTGCGCCCTATTTTCTGCTAACAATCAAGCAACTGCACAATCTTTAAAAACAAAAAAAATGAAAAAAGTATTA
>JAAFJW010000033.1 GCA_013298995.1 Sphingobacteriales bacterium
CGTTAACGCACCTAAACGATGTAAAACCATAACGCTTATATTGCTCGTTAATCATCAAATTCACGCTTTCAATTATTTTAAAAAGTCGGTATCGCTAATATCGTCTTTAATAAATTTTTTACTCCCCTCAATTATCGAAGCAAATAAACCTTTTGATTTTGTAGGTTCGGTACTAATTTTGGTGGGTTTACTTACGCTGTCTTTTAGCATTTCGTCTTCAATTTTTTGGATACCTTTCATCAGCAAACCTATACCTGTGGCATACATGGGGCTTTTTAAATCTTCATACACGTTTTTGGGCAAGGCTTCGTTTTTGGCCAAATGCTCGGTAGGGTAACCCACCCTACAATCGAAACCAGTAATAAACTCCACCAATTGGGTAACGTGTTTTAGCTGCGCCCCACCACCTGTAATTACAATGCCACCTATCAGTTTATTTTCGTAGTTGGATGATTTTATTTCGTAATACACATGTTCGATAATTTCTTCCATGCGGGCCTGTATTACATTGGCTAGGTTTTTTATCGATATTTCTTTGGGTTCGCGGCCACGCAAGCTGGGTACACATACAATTTCGTTGTCTTTGTTTTCATCGGCCAGTGCCGAGCCAAATTTTACTTTTAACAACTCTGCTTGATTACGCATTACGGCGCAGCCTTCTTTAATATCTTCGGTAATGCTATTGCCGCCAAAAGGGATAACTGCCGTATGGCGGATAATTCCTTCATGAAAAATAGCTACATCGGTAGTGCCGCCACCTACATCAACCAATACTACACCCGCTTCTTTTTCTTCGTCGCTAAGTACCGATTCGGACGATGCCAAGGGTTCTAATATCAAATCTTGCGTTTCTAAATCGGCATTGGTAACGCATTTCATAATATTTTTAATGGCCGTAACTTGGCCTGTAATGATATGGAAATTGGCCTCCAGCCTTACACCCGCCATACCAATGGGGTCTTTTACACCAGGTTCGTTATCTACGGTAAACTCTTGCGGAAGCACATGTATAATTTCTTCGCCAGGGTTCATGGCAAGTTTGTACATATCGTCTATCAAACGGTCGATATCTTTTTTACAAATTTCGGTGCTTAAATCTTTACGGGTTAAAATGCCACGGTGTTGCAGGCTTTTGATATGCTGCCCCGCAATACCTACGCTTACCACCCTAATATCAACATTTGATTGTGCGCTACCTTCTTTTACAGCATCAATAATGCCTTTTACTGTTTTTGCAATGTTTGATACCACGCCACGGGTTACCCCAGCCGATTCGGCTTTGCCCAGGCCCAGTACCTCTATTTTACCGTACTCGTTTCGGCGGCCTACAATTACGCATATTTTGGTAGTACCAATATCTAACCCAACTACTATGGGCGAATTTTTACTTTGTTTTGTGATGCCTTTTTCCATTTTTTATAGCATTTTTTTTATTGAATCTTTTACAATTTTTTTAATCGATTTTTTAATTAAACTATCGGCAAGTGCCGTTTTTAAGGTGTCGGTTTTAATGTTTAAGGTGTCATGTTTTTCGCATACAATTTGCCCTTTATAGCTTAGGTTAATGCTGCGGTAAGTTTGCCAGCCTACCTTGGGCATGGCTTTTTTGTAAAATATATATAGGTTTTTAAATTTATTGCTTAGGCTATCGGCATTGCCCAATATAATTTTTTGGTTACCTAGGCGGGGTACCAGTTCAATACTATTGTTTTGCGCCACATAAATTTGCTCTATTTGTTCGGCCCATAAAGTATCTTGAGCTATAAAATGAGCAATGGCAAAAACGTTTTTGCCCATTGGTGTTTTTAGGCTATCTATTTTGCCATTAAAGGTTTCGTAAATTGCACCATTGGCTGCTAAAACTCTTGCCGTATAATGGCTTGATAGAGGAATTTTTAATCCTTGGGCATCTACATAAAAATCTTGCCCAGCATTGTTAAATATGCGTAGTATAGGCTCACGTTGTGTAATTTCGGCATGTAAAGTACCTTCCATATCGGCGTAAACTTTGGCAAACAGTATAAAAGGATTGGCTTTTAGCTTATCCTCAAGATTTTGGATATTGATATAACGTAGCCTTTTACCTACCAGTTGTTTATTATTGGCGTTTAAAATTTCGTCGACCTCGGCTTGCTCAATAAAAAACTGGTTACCTGGTAATAGTACTTTTACTTGCTTGCAGGTTAATTCGGTTTTTTGTTTTTCAATAAAACTCATCAGCACAAGCAATCCCGTAAGGCTAATAAGCCAAGCAAAGGTATTGCCTATTAAACGCCAATTAATTTTTTTAAGCATGTTGCAGAAGATTTTTTAAAGGTAAAACCAGGGTATCAATATCGCCAGCTCCTACGGTTAATAACAGTTGTGGCTGTTTGTTTTTTATATAATCTAAGGCTTGATGTTTGCTACAAATTTGTTTTTTATTTAACGTTATTTTATTTAACAGCATTTGGCTATTCACATTTTCTATGGGCAGCTCGCGGGCTGGATAAATATCTAGCAATACCAAATCGTCGGCAGTGCTTAATACTTGTGCAAAGGCATCGGCAAAATCCCGTGTACGGGTAAATAAATGTGGCTGAAAAATTACGGTTAATTCTTTATCGGGATAAAGTGTACGCATGGCTGTAAAGCAGGCTTTTAACTCTTCGGGATGGTGGGCATAATCGTCCACATATATTTTATTGGCTTTAAGCTGATATTCGAAACGCCTTTTTACGCCTTTAAATGCGTGTAATGCTTCACGGATACGGTTTACATCAATATCCATTAATAAGGCTACTTGTATGGCTGCAACGGCGTTTTCGATATTGTGTTGGCCGGGTAAGCCTAATATTAAACCTTCTAATTGTAGGTTTTGGTTTTTAAAATCGAATACAAAAGCACCGTTTTCTACACGTATATTGTAGGCTTGGGCATCGGCTGCGCCAACGATGGAATATGTTGTGCCTGTTGTTAAATCAAGCCCCAGCTTAGCAATTAATGTACCATTGGGTTTTATTTGTGATGCAAATAACTGGAACGATTGCACCAAATGGCCTGCATCGCCATAAATATCCAGGTGGTCGGCATCCATGGAGGTTATAATGGCAATATCGGGGTGTAGGGTAAGGAAAGACCTATCGTACTCATCGGCCTCTACCACCAAAACATTGTTGTTACCAAACAGCACATTGGTATTGTAATTGCTGCTTATGCCACCCAAAAATGCCGAACAATTATTGCCCGAGCTTTGTAAAATATGCGCTATTAAGCAGCTGGTGGTGGTTTTGCCATGTGTGCCAGCCACAGCAATGGTAAACATACCTTGGGATAATATACCCAATACCTGCGAACGTTTTTGCAAATCGAAACCGTTTTGTTTAAAATGATTTAAAATTGGCGAGTTTGCAGGTATGGCAGGGGTGTATATAATTAAAATATTGGGCGAATTTGTTGTAAATTGTTGTGGAATTTTATCGATACTGTCGTCATAATTTACGGCTATACCTTCGCTGGCTAATGCCAAGGTAAGTGGCGTTTCGGTTTTATCGTAACCACAAACTTGGCAACCTATATGGTGAAAATAGCGGGCAAGGCCACTCATGCCTATCCCACCTATGCCTACTAAATAAACTTTTTGTATATCGGCTAGTTTCATATTTGGCTGGCTAGTTTAAATATTTCGTTGGCAATAGCTGTATCGGCATTGGGCAGGGCCAATTGGCCAATGTTGTTGCTAAGTGTTTGCATTAATTTACCATTGTTTACTAGTTTTATGGCTTCATTAATAAGCTCGGTTTCGGCATTTTTATCGGTAACCAAAAGCGCACAATTTTTTTCGATTAATGCTTGGGCGTTTTTGGTTTGATGGTCTTCGGCTACATTGGGCGATGGTACCAAAATAACAGGCTTTTGTACTGCACACAATTCGGCAATGGTGCCTGCACCAGCTCTAGATATAATAACATCGGCAGCGGCATAAGCGTAATCCATACGGTTTAAAAACTCGTGAATTTTTATACCGTTATCTTTGCTGCGGTTGCCATATTGCTCTATAATGCCTTTGTAATAGTATTTACCCGTTTGCCATATTAGCTGTATGTTGTTTTCTTCGAGCTTGGGCAAACCCGCCATTATTGTTTTGTTTAGCGTACCTGCGCCTAAGCTACCTCCTGTAAGTAGTATGGTTTTTTTTATCGGCGATAAGCCAAAATATTGTAAGGCCTCGGTACGTTTGCCTTCAATAGCTACCGATTGTTGCCTAATAGGGTTGCCTGTTTTTATAATTTTACTGGCCTCAAAAAAGGCCTCCATCCCATCAAAAGCAACACATATTTTACTGGCTTTTTTACCCAAATATTTATTGGTGATGCCCGCATACGAGTTTTGTTCTTGTATTAAAATGGGTACATTTTTTAACGATGCCGCATACAACAAAGGCCCCGATGCGTAACCACCTACCCCTACCACCACATGGGGTTTAAAGTTTTTGATAATGGTGCTTGCATGTAATACGCTTTTTAATACTTTAAACGGAAGGGCTAAGTTTTTTAATAAAGCATTGCGCTGGAAACCTTTTATATCTAAACCAATAATTTGATAGCCTGCGGCGGGTACTTTATCCATTTCCATTTTGCCTAGTGCGCCTACAAAAAGAATTTCGGTACGGCTATCTATTTGGCGCAAAGCATTGGCAATAGCAATAGCTGGGAAAATATGCCCCCCTGTGCCACCGCCGCTAATAATAATTCGTTTTGCCGTTTCCATATTTTATGCCATTGCTGGGATTTCGCCTACAATAATTTTGTCTTTATTTTTTAAATTTTCTGCTTTATATTCTTCTACATCTTTACTTACCGATAATATAATGCCAAAGGCAATACTGGTAAATAAAATAGAGGTACCGCCCATACTTACCAGTGGCAGCGGAACACCCGTAACGGGGAATAAATTTACCGCCACCGCCATATTGGCCAATGCCTGTATGGTTAAACTAAAGCCTAGCCCGGCAGCCAATAATGCGCCAAAAGCCTTGGGTGCCTGGGTAACTATGCGTATAATGCGGTACATTAAAATTAGGTACAATACAATTACAACAATGCCGCCCAGCATACCATATTCTTCGATAATAATGGCGTAAATAAAATCGGAATATGGGTGGGGCAAAAAATTGCGTTGTATGCTATTGCCTGGCCCTTTGCCAAAAATACCGCCGTTGGCAATGGCTATTTTGGCTTGGTCTTCCTGAAAAGTTTTGTCCGAATGTTGCATTTCGGGGTGCATATAGGATTGTATGCGAGATTTGTAGGTTTCACGCCGTGGGCCAAAAAGCACTAAAATAGCCAGTAAAACCATCCCACCTAAACAAACCAAAGAAATTTGTTTAAAACTAATGCGGCCAATTAATAGTATCAATATGCTTACGCCAAATAGCATTAATGCGGTAGATAAATTAGCAATACCAATTAAAATAAACACCACCAATACCGAACCCATAATGGGGATAAATGCTTGTTTAACATCTTTAATGTTTTCTTGTTTTTTGGTAAGCATACGGGCTAAAAAGGTAATTAAAGCCAGTTTTGCCATATCGGATGTTTGGAAAGTTAAACCCGTACCCGGTATTGCTACCCAGCGGCTGGCATCGTTTACATGGCTACCAAAAATTAGGGTATATAGTAAAAGCGGAATGGTAATTACCATTAAAACTTTTGAAATACCTGCATAATAGCGGTAATTAATAAGGTGCGAAAAATATATTAATACAAAACCTATGGCTATAAAAAGAAAGTGTTTGATAACCAACGACTCGGACCCTACCCCTTTTTTATGTGCCAATGTACCCGTAGAACTGTACACCGCTAATACCGAAAGTACAGACAATAGGATAATGATGAGCCATATCCAACGGTCGCCTTTAGTACGGTTTAAAATAGTGTGTATCATTATTTTTTAGGCTAATTATAAATTTAATACGGCTTGTTTAAATTGGTTTCCTCTATCTTCGTAATTGCTAAACAAATCGAAACTTGCACAGGCAGGCGAAAGTAAAACGGTATCGCCTTTAGCGGCCAAAGTGTAAGCAACTTTTACGGCTTCCTGTGCCGATGATGTATTTATAATAAGCTCAACAATATCTTCGAAAGCATTGTGTATTGCTTCGTTTTTTTTGCCTAGGCATACAATGGCTTTTACTTTTTGCTTTATTAGTTCGCGTATTTGGTTGTAATCGTTACCCTTATCTACCCCGCCCATAATTAATACAATATCGGTATTGTACGAATCGAGCGCATACCAAGTAGAGTTTACATTGGTAGCTTTAGAATCGTTTATAAAAGTAACATCGCCAATTTTGGCTACAAACTCTAGTCGGTGGTCGGCGTTTTTAAAGTTACTTAGGCTTTCGCGGATGGTGGGATTTCGTATCTCCAAAATTTTTGCCGCAATACCCGATGCCATCGAATTGTATAAATTATGCTTGCCTTGTACGGCCAGTTCGTTTACCATTATTTCAAATGTATCGTTATCTTTTATATGTATTTGCATTGTATTGTTATTTAAAAAAGCACCCGATTTTAGCGTATGTTCGATAGAAAAAGGATGTTTTTGTGCGTTTATAATTTTGTTGGGTAATTCTTTTAGGGTTTCGGCATCATCATCACAATAAATAAAATGATTGGCCGAAGTTTGGTTTTGGATAATTCTAAATTTTGAGTTTACATAGTTTTGCATCACATAATCGTACCTATCCAAATGGTCGGGTGTTATGTTTAGTAGTACGGCAATATCGGCCCTAAAGGCATACATATTATCCAACATAAAACTGCTGATTTCTAATACATAAACATCAAAATTTTGGGTAGCCACTTGGCGGGCAAAACTGTAGCCAATATTGCCAGCCAAGCCCACATTTAAGCCTGCATTTTTTAATATATGGTAGGTTAATAAAGTGGTAGTGGTTTTGCCATTGCTACCTGTAATACATATTGTGGTGGCATTGGTATAGCGGCCAGCAAATTCAATTTCGGATATTACAGGAATGTTTTTTGCCAGTAGTTTTTGTATTATTTGTGCCTTATTGGCAATGCCCGGGCTTTTTATAATTTCAACACTTTTTAAAATTATCTCTTCGTTATGTTGGTTTTGTTCGAATGGGATATTTAGGTTTTGTAACTCGGTTTTATAGTTTTCTTTTATCTCACCAAAATCAGAAACAAAAACATTATAACCCTGTTTTTGTGCTAATACAGCTGCACCCACACCACTTTCGCCTGCACCCAAAATGCACATTAATGGTTTTTTACTATCAAAAGTAAAACCGTTTATGGTGTTTAGTTTTTGGTTTTCCATTAGCGTAGTTTTAAAGTTATAATGGTAATAACGGCTAGTAAAATGCCTACAATCCAAAAACGGGTAACAATTTTAGATTCGTGGTAACCCTTTTTTTGAAAATGATGGTGCAGTGGTGCCATTAAAAATACCCTACGCCCTTGGCCATATTTTTTTTTGGTAAACTTGAACCAAAAAACCTGTATAATTACCGATAGGTTTTCGATTAAAAACACACCACATAAAACGGGTATTAACAATTCTTTACGGATAATGATGGCAAAAACGGCAATAATACCACCAATGGTTAAGCTACCCGTATCGCCCATAAAAACTTGGGCAGGGTAGGTATTGTACCATAAAAAGCCAATACAAGCCCCTACAAAAGCCCCTGCAAAAATTACCAGTTCGCCACTGTTGGGTATGTAAATAATGTTAAGATAATCGGCAATAATGGTATTTCCCGATACATAAGCCAGCAGTGCTAGGGTTAAGCCAATAATGGCCGATGTACCCGTAGCCAAGCCATCAATACCATCGGTAATATTGGCTCCGTTTGATACTGCGGTAACAATCACGATAGTAAAAAGTAAAAAAATAATTAAGCCATATTTTTGATAATCGCCACCTAAAAACTTTAAAACTTTGGCATAATCAAACTCGTTGTTTTTATAAAACGGAATATTGGTTACGGTGCTTTTTACATCTTTGGCATAATATACGCCATCGGGTTTTTGTATGCGTATTAGTTTTTGGCCATTGGGCGATATTACCTCCTGCGACGAACCAAGAGTATGTTTCCCCATTGATTTGCTGTAGCTGATGGGCATTTTAGAAATCGTTTTTCGTACCAAAATATTGGAATGGTAAAACATGGTATAACCTACAATAAGCGATAGCCCTACTTGCCCTACAATTTTAAACCTACCCGCAAGGCCTTCTTTATTTTTTTTAAATATTTTTATATAATCGTCTAAAAAACCTATGGCACCCATCCACAGGGTGGTTACAATCATTAAAATTATATAAATATTTTCGAGCTTGGCAAACAGCAAAACGGGTACCAATATGCCTGTGATAATAATTAAGCCCCCCATGGTAGGTGTGCCGGCTTTTTGCATTTGCCCATCAAGGCCTAGGTTGCGTACAGTTTCGCCCACTTGCTTTAGCCTTAGGTAATTAATTAGCTTTGCCCCATATACCGTTGTAATTATCAACGATAAAATAATAGCCATTGATGCCCTAAATGATATAAACTTAAAAAGTCCAGCACCTGGAAAGTTATAATGGCTATCAATATATGTAAAAAAGTAGTACAACATTAGGCCAGTAAATTAAATTGTTGTGTTAATATTTCTTTATCATCAAAATGGGTTTTTACGCCATTTATTTCTTGGTATTTCTCGTGGCCTTTGCCAGCTAGCAAAATAATATCGCCAGGCTGGGCAAGGTGGCAAGCGGTTTTTATGGCTTCACGCCTATCGGTAATGCGCATTACTTTTTTAAGGTTAACGGGCGATACGCCTTGCATCATTTGTTCAATAATTGTTTCGGGAGTTTCGGTACGGGGGTTATCGGATGTTAAAATTACTTTATCGCTCCAGTCGCAAGCGGTACGGGCCATTATGGGGCGTTTGGTTGTATCTCTATCGCCACCGCAACCAATAATGGTAATTACTTTTTCGGTACCGTTTGCCAAATCGCTTATGGTGCTTAATACGTTTTGTAGGGCATCGGGCGTGTGGGCATAATCAACAATGCCTACTACTTTATTGGGCGATATAATATAATCGAACCGGCCTTCGGCACCGCTTAATGTGCTTAAAACAGTAAGTACGTTTAGGCTATCTTGCCCCAGCAATAAGGCTGTACCATAAACAGCCAAAAGGTTATAGGCGTTAAAACTGCCTACCATTTTAAAGTAAACTTCGTTGCCATTAATATCAAGGTGTAAGCCCGAAAACTGGTTTTCGATAATTTTACCTTTAAAATTTGCTAGGGTTTTTAGGGCGTACGTTTTTTTGTTTGCTTGGGTGTTTTGCAACATTACGTTGCCATTTTTATCATCAACATTGGTGAGGGCAAAGGCCGATTTTGGTAAGCCATCAAAAAATGTTTTTTTGGCTTTTATATAATTGTCGAACGTTTTATGAAAATCGAGATGGTCGTGGGTGATATTGGTAAACACGCCTCCCGTAAAGATTACACCCGCAATGCGCTGCTGCACAATAGCGTGTGAACTTACTTCCATAAAGCAATAATCGCAACCTTGCACAACCATATCGGCTAGCAATTGGTTTAGTGCAATAGGGTTGGGTGTGGTATGTGTTGATGGTATTATTTTGCCATTTATTTGGTTTTCTACCGTTGATATTAAACCTGTTTTATAACCCAATGCGGTAAAAAGTTGGTACAATAAAGTGGCTACCGTGGTTTTACCATTGGTGCCTGTAATGCCTACCAGTTTTAATTTTTGGCTGGGGTTATGGTAAAAGTTGGCGGCAATTATACCTAAGGCTTTCGCCGAGTTAGCCACTTTTATATACGTTATACCATCGGTAAATTCATCGGGCATTTTTTCGCACACTATGGCAATGGCACCTTGCTGTATGGTGGCTTTAATATACTGGTGTCCGTTGGTTTGGGTGCCATTAATGGCTATAAAAAGCGAGCCTTGGCTTGCCTCCCTCGAATCGAAATGCAGGGCATTAACAAGTATATCGGTAGTGCCAATAACTTGCTCGATAGCAACGCCATACAATATATCTTTTAACAAACTCATTTTTATTGTAATGCGATTAAAATTTTAGTTCCTTTAATAATAGGTGTGCCCGCTAAAATAGATTGATTGGTAACTTGCCCGCTGCCGCTAATAATGGGTTTTAAGCCCGAGTTACCCAACACATACAGCGCATCTTTTAAGCCCATACCCGTTACATTGGGTACAATGCCTCGGCGTTTAAATACTTCTTTATAGGCAATACCGCTATTGCTATCGGCATCGTCGGTACTTAGTTTTTCTAATTGTGTTTTTATGCCAAAGTTGCTGTAAACCATATTATTGGCTTTGTTGTAGCCTTGTTTTGCGGTTGGGTTTTTATTAATAATATTGGGTTGTTTAATTTTGGCATAGTTAAGCATATCCATATCGCTGGCAAAAATATGGTCGGCTACTTCTCTAAATACAGGGCCTGATACCAGCGCACCATAATATAAACCTTTGGGGTCGTTTATTACCACTATCATCGAGTATTTGGGGTTTTCGGCAGGGAAATAACCTACAAACGAAGCTTGGTATTGCTTGTTGGCTTTGTAGCCTTTATTGCCATCGGCCACTTGGGCCGTACCCGTTTTGCCAGCAATATTATATAGCGGGTTATACACAATTAGCTTTCCACTACCTTCGGTTACTACGCCTTCAAGCATTGCTTTAACCTTGCTTAGGGTAACATCCGAGCATATTTTTGGGTTAATTACCCGAGCCTTAAACTGCTCTACCGAATTACCCAATCGCTTAATTTCTTTTACAAAAATGGGGGAAATATATTTACCATTATTGGCCACGGCGTTATAAAACGATAGCATTTTTAAAGGGGTAAGTTGCATTTCGTAACCGTAGGCCATTTGTGGCAAGGTCATGTTTTTGTTCCAGCTGGTATTTTTAGGTGTTTTAACCACGGGCTGGGCTTCGCCTGGTATTTGTAAATCTAGCTTTTCGTTTAAATGCCAATCGTATAAATGATCGGTAAATTTCGATTGCTTAAACCTGTAATTGGTATTTACGAGCTTGGCAATAGCTGCGTTCGATGATTGTTCGAAGGCTTTTTTTACCGTTACCACGCCAATACTTCCGTGTGAATCGGTAATTAACTTACCTGGTATTTTATAAGTACCTGTACCCACCATGGTATTGGTGTCCACCAATTTATCTTCGAGCAATGCCATGTACGATGCCAGTTTAAAGGTAGAGCCAGGGTCTTGATTGCCCGCAATGGCGTAGTTAAACTGCTCTTTATACACCCCATCGCTTACTTTGGTAAAATTGGCTACCGCCCTAATTTCGCCTGTGGCTACTTCCATTACAATTACGGTACCGTGGTCGGCTTGGCTTTTTACGAGTTGTTTTTGTAGGGCATTTTGTGCCAAATCTTGCATGTTAATATCAATGGTGCTAATAATATCGGCACCATCTTTAGGGGCAATTTCATCCTCTTCGTTTACTGGCATCCACACCCCGCCCGATATACGTTGTACCAATCGTTTACCACTTTCGCCATTAATATATTGGCCGTAAGCACCCTCTAGGCCTACACCGTTTTTTACATTTTCGTTTTTATAACCAATGGTACGGGCGGCCAAATTTCTAAAAGGTAAAATGCGTTTGTTTTGTTGTATGGTTATCATCCCACCTTTATACCTTCCCAAATTAAACATCGGAAACTTTTTCATGGCCTTTAGGTTTTGATACGTCATATCTCGTTTTATAAGAAAATACCGCAGCTTATCTTGGCGGGCATTGCGCAGTTTTCGGGTGTAATCTCGGGCCGATTTATCTTTAAAATAAGTAGCTAAAGCAACGCCTAACGAATCTACTTTATCGTAAAACACTTTATCGTCTTTTATACCACCAGCCAGCATATCCATACGCACCTCATATTGCGGTACCGATGTTGCCAATAAGCTACCATCAATGGCATAAATATTCCCTCGTGATGCTTCAACCTCAATATATTTGGTACTAAAACTTTTGGCCATAGCCCTATAATGCGGCCCTTGCACCACCTGTACGTGTACCAATTTGGCCACCACAGCGCAAGCAAATAGCAATATAATGCCAAAAGCAGCATATACCCTTAATAATATGTTAGTTCTTATATTCACGGGGGCTTACAACAATTTTTATGGGTGGGGTAACGGGGACCTTTAATTGCAACAGGGTATCTACTCGGCTTACTACTTCGGTTTGCTTGCTTTTAAACATCAAATCGGCTTTTAGGGTTTTAAAATCCCAGCTTAACTCTTTCACCTCTTTGTTTAGTTTATCAATTTCGCGTATATTGTTTTCGGCCGAATGGCGGTTACCAATATAAATTAAGGCTAAAAACGATAAAAACAATATAAAAGGCAGGGCATCGGTAGCGGCCTCTTTTGATACCACTCCTTTTACAAAAAGCAAGTGAAAAAAGTTATTGGCCGGTAAGGCAAAATCCGATTTTTGCTTTACTTTAGGCTCAAAAACCGCTTCGTTTTCTTCCTGTATTTCTTCTATTTTGCTTTTAAACTGGTTGCTCATCGTTTTACAGCAATACGTAACCTTGCGCTGCGGGCTCGGTTATTGGTTTCTAACTCTTGTGTGCTGGCCGTAATCGATTTTCGGGTAATTACATCAAAAGGTTTTATATCGTTACCAAAAAAATCTTTTTCTACCTCACCACTAAACTTGCCTTTGGCCATAAAATTTTTAACCATCCTATCCTCAAGCGAGTGGTACGACATAATTACCAGCCGCCCACCAGGTTTTAAAACCTCTATCGTTTGTTCTAAAAAAACCTGTAAGGCTTCCATTTCTTGGTTTACCTCTATACGCAAAGCCTGAAAAACTTGGGCCAAATATTTGTTTTCTTTTTGTTTAGGTATTAAGGCGCTTATTGCGGATTTTAGCTGGCTCACCGTGTTTATGGTTTGATTTAACCTTGCCGTTACAATGGTTTTGGCAAGCGATTTTGCATTTTGAATTTCGCCATACATGCCAAAAATCTTGTGCAAATTTTCTTCGGCATAGGTATTGATAATTTCTTTGGCCGTAAGGCTTGATGTTTGGTCCATGCGCATATCCAGTTCGGCATCAAACCTTATAGAAAAACCACGGTCGGGAATATCAAATTGGTGCGACGAAACGCCTAAATCGGCCAAAATACCATCAACGGGTAAGGTGCCGTGTAAGCGGAGATTGTTTTTTAGGAATTTAAAATTTTGGTCAACAAAAATAAATCTATCATCTAAAATTAAATTTTGTTGGGCGTCTATATCTTGGTCAAAAGCTACCAAAATACCATCGGCATTAAGCTGGTTTATAATTTCTTGCGAGTGGCCACCACCGCCAAAAGTAACATCCACGTAAGTGCCATTAGGCTTAATAGCCAAGCCGTTTATACAGGCTTGCAGCATTACAGGTTGGTGGTAGGTACTAAGCATTTTGCCCCCTTCCTTTGCCCATAACCTCCTCGGCCAGCTTGGCAAAGTTTTCGGGCTCGTTGTCTAATTGTGTATCGTAAGCGGTTTTATCCCAAAGTTCTATTTTGTTAAATTGGCATAAAAGCACTACATCGGTTTTGGCGTTGGCGTAATCACTTAATGATTTTGGTATAAGTATGCGGCCTGCCGAGTCGAGCGAAAGCTCGGTAGCTCCACGGGTAAAGTAGCGTATAAATTCACGTGTTTTGGCCTCAAACTGGTTAAGGGTAGATAAATCGGCCACAATTTTATCCCACTCTTGCTTGGTATAAATTACCAAATGCTTCTCGAAACCTCGGTTTATTACCAAGCCTTGCTGCTCGGCATCGGGCAGTTGTCGCTTTAGGTTGCTGGGTATCATCAGCCGCCCTTTAGCATCTAGCTTGCATTCAAATTCACCAATGAGTTGAGACATTTTATAATTATGGTATTATTTAAGGTAAAAGTATAGATTATCTCTCCACTTTTTACCACTTTTTACCACAAAAAGTTTTCAACAGTATTGTTTATAAAAATTTAGGGTTTGGGGCTACGAGTTTTAAGTTTTAGGTACAAGGTATAAATGGCTCATTTTTTAATTTAATAGCTAATTCTTGTACATTTGATTTTTGCTCCGTATTTGAAATAGAGCGTGATAAATTAATTATTAAACAGCAACCACAATAAAAAATTTGCCTCAATAACAAAAAACCAGCGCCACACATAATGACACACAAACCCATTCTCGTTTTAAAATTTGGTACCGCATCCATCACCACCCATAATGGCGATTTAAACGAAGAAATTATACAAACAATTTGCCAGCAAGTGGCGCATTTACACGCACAATACAATATGGTTTTGGTATCGTCGGGCGCAGTAGCGGCAGGCAAAAAACATTTAAAAAACTTTAGTGGCCAACTTACCGAACGCAAAGCCGCCGCCGCCATTGGCAACCCTTTACTGCTAAATACTTATGCACAATATTTTGCCCCACACGGCATTAGCATAGCACAAAGCCTGTGCGAACGCCACCATTTTAGCAACCGAAACCAGTTTTTACAGCTACAACGCACCTACCAAGAACTGTGGGCCAATAACATCATACCCATAGCCAACGAAAACGATGTGGTAAGCAACCTAGAGCTAAAGTTTTCGGATAACGACGAACTAGCTACCCTAATTGCCGTAGGTTTTGGCGCACATTTAATGCTGTTATGCACATCGGTTCCTGGGGTTTTGGATGCTGATGGGAACGTAATACACGAATTTAAAACCATTGATGCCAGCACTTTACAGCTAGCTACCAAAGAAAAATCAGCTTCGGGTTTAGGTGGGATGACATCCAAACTCACCTTTGCCCGCCTAGCCACACAAATGGGAATTAAGACAGTAATTTTTGGAATGAAAACCCAAAATGCTATATTGCAAGCCATTGAGGGTAAAATAGGTACCGTGTGCCAGCCACAAGCCTGCAACATATCGGCCCGCAATAAATGGTTGGCAAGTGGCAGTTTAATAAGCGGTAAGTTACAAATAGATGCAGGTGCCGCCAAAGCAATTTTAAACCGCCATAGTTTACTGGCAGTGGGCGTGGTAAAAGTGCTACAACACTTTGAAGCAGGCGAAGTTTTCGAGATATTAGATGTACAAAACCAAGCCCTTGCCGTGGCAAAATCACGCATAAACTCAAAGGAAATTGAAGCAAATAATAAACTTCAAAATCTCGAAATTGCCCATACTGATGATATAGTTTTGATATAAAACAATGGATAATATAAATCAAATTTTACAACAAGCCGCCCAAGCATCGGCTATAATTAGGGCGCTTAAAGCGGATGATAAACAAGCCGTATTACAAAAACTTGCCCAAGTTTTAACGCTTAACGCTGATGCGATTATAGCACAAAACCAATTAGATTTGGATAAAATGCCCGATACCGATAGCAAAAAAGACAGGCTTTTGCTAAACACGCAACGTATAAACGACCTAGCCAGCAGCATACAACAAATTGCTGTTTTACAAGACCCTACCAACCAAATACTATCGTCAAAAAACTTAGAAAACGGTTTATTTATCCAAAAAAAAACAGTGCCACTGGGCGTGGTAGGGGTAATATACGAAGCCAGGCCCAATGTAACCGTAGATGTAGCCGCCCTGTGCATACGCAGTGGTAACGTATGCGTATTACGTGGCGGGTCCGATGCGTTTTACACCAATATTGTGCTGGTAAACCTAATTCGTGGGGTTTTAAAAAGTTTTAATCTCGATGAAAACATTGTACAACTGCTACCCGTAGATAGAAAACACGTTTACGAACTCTTAACCGCCGATAAATATGTGGATATTATTATTCCTCGAGGCTCGCAAACTTTAATAGATTTTGTACGCCAAAATGCCAAAGTGCCTGTAATAGAAACTGGTGCAGGCGTGTGCCATACCTACGTTGAGGCAAGTGCCAATATTACAATGGCAGCCAATATTGTGTGCAACGCCAAAGTAACCCGCCCTTCGGTGTGTAATTCGTTAGATACGGTACTGGTTGATGAACAGGTGCTGGATACGTTTTTACAGCAATTAATGCCTTTACTATTACCTTTCGAAGTCGAAATTTTTGCCGACCCAAAAAGTTATCCTATTTTATTGGCTGCAAGCTATCCATACCTACAAAAAGCCGTTTCCGAAGATTTTGGCCGCGAATTTTTAGCCCTTAAATGCTCGGTAAAAACCATCAACGGTTTAGATGAAGCCTTGGCGCATATTGCCCAATATTCGTCAAAACATTCCGAAGCCATAGTTTCTACCAATGATGAAAAAATAGAACGTTTTTTAAACGAAGTAGATGCTGCCGCAGTTTACGCCAACGCATCAACCCGTTTTACCGATGGCGGCGAGTTTGGCTTAGGTGCCGAAATTGGCATAAGCACCCAAAAACTACACGCCCGTGGCCCATTTGCACTAGAAAAACTGGTAACCGAAAAATGGTTTATAAAAGGTACGGGGCAGGTAAGGTAAATAAGCGGCGTATTTTTATTGCTTTCTTTGGTGATTTTACCATCTAAGTTTGCCCTAATTTTAAGTTTTACAACTCAAAATTAGGGCTTTATACATCTTTTTGTGCATTGTTTGTTCGGGCGGGTATGATGTTTTATTGAGACGCTAATTGTATTTTTCTTTATAATACCTACCTTGCATTTATTATGCCTGAAAATCTATCTTCTCCACACGATATACTCCTCAAAGACCTATTGCAACACAAAACTGAAGCCATCGCTTTCTTTGAAAAATTTTTGGATCACAAAATTTTTGAACTTATAGATATACAAACATTAGAAAGCCAAAATGTTACCTATATAAGTCCTGATTTAGGCAGTAGGTTTTCGGATATTGTATTTAGAGTTAAACTTAAAAATGCTAAAAATATACGCTTGAGCATTTTGATTGAACATAAATCCGCACCAGACAAATACACTTCATTACAAATTCTGCGCTATATTGTAGAAGCCCACGATAAACAACTCAAAGAAAAAAAAGACTTGGAACTTATTATTCCCGTACTTTTTTATCATGGAAAAGAAAACTGGAACTACAAGTCGATTAAAGATTTACTACATAAATATCCGAAATCTTTAATGGGTTTTGTGCCTGATTATGAGGTTTTTAAAATCAATCTAAAATCCTACCCACAAGAAGAATTGGCCGAAATTAAAGAGGAATACCTCTCGGCTTGTATGCTGGTAATGAATGCCGATACAGCGTCAAAATCGAAGAAAGCATTGCAAGAAATTGTAAAACGGCATAAAAAATTTGGAGATGGAAAACAAATTTTAAAAATCATTCGTTACCTTTACCATGTGAGAGATATTAAAATAAATGATATCGAAGAAATCATAGAAGATTTGCCACCAACCCTAATCGAAGAAGCCATGACAACATACCAACAAGCCATAGAAATAGGAAGAAAAGAGGGAATTGAAAAAGGAATTGAAAAAGGAATTGAAAAGGAGCAAAGCAAAGTTGTCGTAAACTCCTTTAAGAACAATATTTCTATTTCAATGATTAGTAATATCACAGGTTTAGATGAAAGTAGCTTGAGGCGTATTTTAAAAGATAATGGACTGGTGTAATGAAATTAAATATCCCGTACTTAAGTCACGCAGGGGGCGGTTTTTAAAAAACTACGCTTCCCTTAATTCATCTAATATTTTTTGGATTTGCTTGGCATGTTTACCGTAAAACCATTTGAACCCATAATTCAGTAATAAAACCTAAAGAAACGATGCTTACAATTATTGCAATATAATCTAGGTAACTTATTATTTGCTAATTCATTATTAAAAATCTTGGAAAATTGTGGACTTGTATAAAATAATATAGCAACACCAAGTAAAATAAAAAATGCTCTAAGTGAAATGTAATGGGTAATCAAATTTATTCCCCATAGTAAAAACTTAATAAATATTCAACCTTTTATTCTTTTCAAACAACTTAAATACTATATATTCAACAACATAAGATTTGTTAATTTTAAAACTATCTCAAATATTTCTTTACCATTTGATGCCATTAGGCTAATAGTATAAATTCTTATACCCACTTGAAATCATCTAGAGTCTATTTTTTAAAGTAAGATTTAATCAAGCACAACGATTTTTCTCCTAGGTGATTTTGGGATAAAATAGGCTAAAAACTAAAAAAGCCTTTTAGTTTTCACTAAAAGGCTTCTTGCGGAATGGACGGGACTCGAACCCGCGACCTCCTGCGTGACAGGCAGGCATTCTAACCAGCTGAACTACCACTCCGTTTTTCCGCTACGTTTCCGCTTGGGACTGCAAATATAGCGTTTTCATCCGCATCACAAAATAAAAAATATAAAATTATACGGTGGCTCCTTCTTTTAGTTTTTCGGCATTTTCGGCAAACTGTAAGGCATCCAATATTTCGGCAATATTGCCATCCATTACTGCCGTTAGGTTGTACATAGTTAAGCCTATACGGTGTTCGGTAACTCGCCCCTGTGGGTAATTGTAGGTACGTATTTTTGCCGACCTGTCGCCTGTTGATACCATCGTTTTACGTTTACTAGCAATGGCTTCGTTATGTTTGGCCAGTTCACGCTCGTATAATTTACTGCGCAACATTTCCATTGCAATAACACGGTTACCTAGTTGCGAGCGTTCTTGCTGGCATACCACCACAATACCGCTTGGGCGGTGTGTAAGCTGTACTTTGGTTTCTACCTTATTTACATTTTGGCCACCAGCACCGCCCGATCGAGAGGTTTGTAAATCAACATCGGCAGGGTTTATCTGCACATCTACCTCCTCGGCCTCGGGCAATACCGCTACCGATGCTGCCGATGTGTGCACCCTTCCTTGAGTTTCGGTTTCGGGTACACGTTGTACACGGTGCACCCCCGATTCGTATTTTAAAACCCCATACACATCCTCTCCTATTACCTTAAAAATAACCTCTTTGTATCCACCATTGGTGCCTTCGGTAACCTCCATAGTTTCGGTACGCCAGCCACGGCTTTCGCAATAGCGGGTGTACATACGGTACAAGTCGCCTGCAAATATTGCCGCTTCATCGCCACCTGTACCACCCCTAATTTCCATAATGGCATCTTTTTCGTCGCCCATTTCTTTGGGTATCAGCATCAACCTTATTTTTGCTTCTAACTCCTCTTTTTCGGGCAATAAAAGGTCAATTTCCTCTTTCGCCATTTCACGCAGTTCTTGGTCTTTCTCGTTGGCCAATATATCTTTATTCGCATCAATATTACTCGATACGTTTTTGTACTTAAAATATTCGTCAACTACTAAGCCCAAATCCTTATATTCTTTATTTAGCTGGGCATAGCGCTTCATGTCCTTTGTTACATCAGGGTTGCTTAACTCCCTTTCCACATCATCGCGGCGTTGTTTTATGGCTTCTAATTTTTCTAACATGTTTTTTTCGGCCTCGGGCTTTCGGGCTTCGGGCAGCGGGCTTCCTGTTTGTTTTTAGCTTCGGGCTTTCGGGCTTCGAGCAGCGGGCTTCCTGTTTGTTTTTAGCTTCGGGCTTCGAGCAGCGGGCTTCCTGTTTGTCTTATATTGATGTGTAAAAAAAAAGCAATTTAAGATTATTAAATTAGCTACAAGGAATAAAAATAGTTTTTTATAAGGGTTGTGCCTTTAAAACAAGTCTATTTGTATATAAAAAACTATACCGTTTCCAGTTCCTCCAAAGTTTTTCCTTTGGTTTCTTTTACCTTTATCTTAATAAAAACAAAGCCTAAAACACAAATACCCGCATAAAGCCAAAATGGCCCATAAGTACCAATTTGCTCGGCCAAGATAGGAAACGTAAATACCAAAATAAAATAGGCTGCCCACAGCGATACTACCGCAACTGATGACGCTAAGCCACGAATTTTATTCGGGAAAATTTCGGAAATCAACACCCATGTAACTGGGGCTAGCGACATAGAGTAAACACTTATTGCCGCCAATACTACTACCGATACATAAATGGTAGCCGCTTGGTTTTTTAATAATAAGGCCAATGCAATGTATAAAACCGCCAATGCACCCGAGCCAAAAAGCATTAATGGCTTACGCCCCAATTTATCAACTTGCCACATGGCTACCAAAGCAAAAATAAGGTTTACAATGCCTATGGCTACGGTTTCGAACAATTGCTCGTTAAGGCTTGCGCCCAATGCTGCAAAAATGGTAGAGGTATAATTAAATACCACATTGATACCACACAACTGCTGAAAAACAGCTAAGGTTATACCTATAACTACCGCTGGGCGTACATTTTTGGCAAATACCGCTGCATAACTTTGTTTTTGGGTATCGCCAGCAAAGGAGGTTTTAATATCAGCTAGGGTGTTATTGGCAAAAGTGCTATTGCCTATTTTATTTAATACGTTTTGTGCTTTTTCTACTTTACCTACTTTTACCAAATACCTTGGGCTTTCGGGTAGCCATACCAATCCTACTAAAAACAATACGGCTGGTATTGCGCCTAAGCCAAACATCCATCGCCAGGCTTCGGGGCCGTTATCGGCTAGGTTATAATTAACAATATTGGTTACTAAAATACCTATTACAATGGTTAATTGGTTGATAGCTACATTGCGTCCGCGTACACTTGCTGGCGAAATTTCGGCAATATACAATGGGCTTAACATAGATGCCATGCCCACGCCAATACCTGCCATAAACCTAAAAGCCACAAATACCGATAGCGTATCGGCGAAAGCCATACCTAATGATGAAAACGCAAATATGATGGCGGCAAACATTAAACCTGGCCTGCGGCCTAGCCTATCGGCAATGTTACCAGCAATTAAAGTGCCTACAATGCAACCCAATGCTAACGAGCCTGTTAAAAAACCTTCCCACCAAGCACTTAAACCAAATACACCACGTAAAAAGGGTAATGCGCCTGTAATTACGGCAAAATCAAACCCAAATAAATAGCCGCCCAAAGCGGAAATGAATGAAATACCTAAAATGTATTTATTGTTGTATAATGCTGTTGGGTTCATAATTAATTAAGGTTATGCGTGTGCTGTAAAAACGAAATCATGCCTAAATGCACCATTGCGCCATGGTGGTTTACATCTTGGGTTAAAATTTGGGTAAACAATTGCTGTGCTTCGGTATAATTGGCTAGGCCCAAGTTACCTAAACCTTTTAAATACAAGCAATGTATGTTGTTTTTAAGGTTTAAATCTTGGTCGAACACCAATAAATCGGGCAGCGAAACCGCAAAATAATCTAATTTAACTTCGCTGTTTAGGTGCTGGTTTCCAAACTCAATAAGGCGGTTAAAAATTTTATCGGCTTTGGTTTTATCATTTAATTTTAACCATGCTAGGCCTTGGTAAAATATTTTATCGGGCTGTGGGTCGTTATAAAAAATGGCCTGTACGGGCTCGCTAATGCCTTGAGTGGCTTTGTTAAAATAGGCTAAAGCATCGGTTTTGTTCCCCAATCCTGCGTAAGCGCAAGCCTTAAAATATTCGATATCGTTTTCTTGCGTACCGTACAATTTGCCTTCGCCTAGGTTATGTGGGTATTGGTTGGTGTTGGCTAACAATTGTAAAGCATCTTCAAACTCTCCAGATAAAATAGCTTGCTTGGCTAGGGCAATATTTACCCATAAAAACTGACCCAACACTTTTCCTTCGCCACCTTCCCAAGGGTGAAACTGGCGGCTATTAACTAATGATTGCGCTTCGGCGTATTTGCCCAAACTGTTAAGTAAAGCAATTTGCTCGAGGTACAAATCATCTCGGCTGTTTACCAAATCGGGGTGTTTTTGTAAAAAATTTAGCCGTTGGGTAACTGGAGCATTGGTTTTTTTATACAATTGGTCAAGCTCCATTAGCACCCTTGCATCGCTGGTATCTAAAGCAAAAGCATTTTCTAAAGCCTTTATTGCTTTGGGAATATTGCCTTGTTTATTGTGGTAAGCCAATGATAGGTTTCTGTAAACGGTAGGGAAAGTGGCATCTTTAGTAGCTGCGTTTTCCCAACAAGCTATGGCTTCGGGGTATTGCCTTTTATCGTACCAAAAATTACCTAAATAATAAGCGGCTTTGGCATCGCTAGGGTTTTTATCGATGGCATCTTGCAGTACATCAATATCTTCTATACGGTGCGGAAAACAGTAATCGGGTATTTGTTTTGCTGCATTCGCATAAAAACCTAGGGCTTCAATGGTATTGGATATTTGTGACGAAAAATAGCCCAAATAATAGTACACCATTGGGTTACAGCTTGGGTTATCGGCTGTATAAATTTCTAAAAAAGCAATGGCTTCGGCATAAAATCCCGCCTTAGCGTAATCCAAAGCATATTCTATGTAATTGTGCACATAGTTGCGCATCAGGTTTTTTAATTTATTTAAAATCTCAACGGCTCGTACTTCATTATTTGCTTGTTTTAAAATTAGGTAATGCTCAAAGTAGCATCCAAAATTAAACGCATCAATTTCTAATGATTCCTCAATAATTTTTATTGCCTTTAGCGGCTGATTGTTTTTGCGCAATAACACCGCTATTAAGTGCCTTACCGAGTGGCTGTGCCAGTTTTGCACCAGCGATTGTTGGGCAAGGCTAAGTGCTTCGTCCCATTTATTTTGCATGGCTGCGATGGTGCTCAAGGCAAAAAAACTGGCATGTTGTTGGGCATGGTTCCAGGTGCTTTTATAAAATGCTTCGTAGGCTTCGTTTAGTTTTCCCTGTAATTTTAATGCCCAGCCAAGGTTGTAATAAGGCTCGCCATCGTAAGGATTGGGGTTGCGTAGGGTTAGCGTGGCTACGGCTTTTTCGAAATATGGCGTGGCTGTAGCAAATTTACCCCGTTTTAAATACCATAAACCCAAGGCATTGTTATTGCGTATATCGCTGGCATCTCGGCGTAAAGCCTCCTCATAATAATCTTTGGCTTGGTAGGTTGCATGGCGGTATTGCTCTAAATGTAAGCCATTTAAAAACAATAACTCGGTGCTTTCGATATCTTCGGGCGATTTTGCAGGCTGTGCAGCTTCGGGTATGGGCGATTTAGTAGCCGTTTCGGGATTGTAACTAACCAATAGCTTGCCGTTTTCATCATTTACCACAATTTCGAAATCGCTTAGCTGTAATTTCTCTACTTCAATTTCTTTTTCGAAAACATGCTTGGGCGAAATAGTGGTAGTGGTTTCAAAAATTATATTGTTTTTTTTCTTTAGCAGGATGCTTGCGTTGGGGTAAAGTGCCGTTGCATAAA